>JAJPOQ010000063.1 GCA_021232515.1 Lentisphaeraceae bacterium | reverse complement strand
GTCAAGGGGGATATGAGCTGAAAAAGGATAGAAACGCTTTAACTGGCCTCTCAGGAAGACTTAAAGGCATAAAATAGAAAATTACTTAAGGTCAAAAAATTAAAAAGAAGGGGCTGTACCTTTTGATACAGCCCCTTTTTTTGTTTGCAAAGAATCAAAGATATGATTATATTTAATTGCGTGCAATAAATAGAGTGTGGTGATTATGAGAAAGTTTAGTTTGTTAGAAATGTTAGTCGTTATCGCAGTGATTGCGATACTGGTTTCTTTGCTTTTGCCTTCATTGAGCAAAGCAAGGTTGGTTGCGACCAAAGCGGTTTGTTTATCGAATGAAAAACAGATTTATACTTTGCTTCAGCAAAATATAAGAAACACTGATGGGTACTTTTTATACGATGATGACTTAGTAGCTGGTCATGGTTCTTGGCCGTGGGATGTAACAAAAGGAGATTTTCGGTCTCTTGGGATTACTGAAGAACCAAATAAAGATCTTTGGGTTTGTCCTTTAAATGAAGAGCAACGCGTTGATTCCATTTGGAATTATTCAAAAAATACAAATATCCACATCACTGGTTACATGTTCATGCATGAAAGACCGACTTCGCCGATGAGACAGAACGATGACTTGTGGACGGGAAAAGTGATGTTGGTAGACAATCCAGATGAGAAGGTTCTTTTGTCAGATATAGTTATCGATAATCATAGTTTAAAAAGTAACTCTTCGGGCAATAAGTATCGGACAAGTCATGTGAAAATGGGTATTTACGATGCTAATTCAGCCTATGTTGATGGGCATGCAAAGTTGCGTCGTTGGACGACTTTAAGAAACCGTTTTGAAAAGTTTTGGTGGTAATTTCTAAAAAATTGTAAAAGAGTTGTCAAAAAGAGAGAAGTTGGTCGTATCTCATTGCATCAACACTCCTCTCTCTGTGTTGATAAATCTTTCTATCGCCCCCTGCACAGGGCGGTAGACGAGCCTGAAGTATGAGATTTCCTGTACTCCTTCATACTTCAGGCTTTTTTATGTCCAGATTTTATCCAATCAATTCTCAGTGTCTGGTATCTGTGAAGCTTTGGCACTAAGGTAGAAACATTATCAATCGTAAGTGCCGAAAATTTCATCATGTCAGACGTTATAAAGTTAGAAAATATCAGTAAATCTTTTGTGAATGGCGCCGGTCAATCTCTAGAGGTTTTAAAAGATGTCAGTTTAAAAGTTCAGCAGGGCGAAACTTTATCGATCATGGGACCTTCCGGTTGTGGCAAAAGTACTTTGCTAAATATCATCGGAACTCTTGATGATTTTGATGAAGGGGCTTTGGAAATAACTGATCAAAAAGTGACTAGTAAGAATGTAGACGAGTATGCTGACCTTCGCCTGAGTACTATCGGTTTTGTTTTTCAAAAACATCATCTCATGCCACAATTGACAGCGCTGGAGAATGTTCTTCTTCCTACTTTAAAAAGTAAAATCCCCAATGCTGAAAAAAGAGCAAATGAACTTTTTGAAAGTGTCGGGTTGGGAGATCGTAAGAATCATCATCCAGGTCAACTCTCTGGTGGAGAGTGCCAACGAGTAGCACTTTGTCGAGCACTGATTAATTCACCTAAGGTACTTTTGGCAGATGAGCCAACAGGAGCGTTGGATGAAGAATCAGCAAATCAATTGACTGAGCTTCTTCTAAAACTGAATAAAGACGAAAACCTTACGCTTGTAACAGTGACTCACTCAAAAGAGTTGGCGAATCGTATGTCAACTATCTATGAACTCAAAAATGGTGTCTTGGATAAGAAGTAATGATTAAACTTTTTGTCAAAAGCTTACTTTTTTATAAAAGGCGATACCTCTGGACTTTCGCCGGATTAGTTCTTGCTGCAGCCATTTTAAATGGTGCTCTTTCTGTCGGTTCATCGGTTAAACAAAGTTTGCACGATATGGCGGCTAAACGTCTTGGAGGTATAGAGTTTCTTGTTGATGCACGACTGAATCCAGTTAGTCAAAGACTAAGCGATCAATTGGGTGAAAAGCTGGATACTACTTCTGTCCTCATGATGCTAGGCTCAGCAAATTTTCAAAATAAGCAAGTGAACAATGTTTTTGTAAATGGCATAGACAACAATTTTCCAAACTTTTTCCCAGATGCCCCAAAAGGTATTGATGAGAATACTGCGTGGTTAAGTCATAATTTAGCGACTAAACTCGGCGTGAAGGATGGAGATGGCTTTGTTCTACGGGTTAGGAATCACAGTTTACTTCCAGGCGACTTACCTTTAACTGGTAGTAGTGATGAATACATCGCTCTTAGGCTGAGTGTGAAAGTTCTCCCTGAGTCTAGTAACTCTGGCCGCTTTTCTTTGATGGCCGCCCAAGTACCTCCATTGAATGTTTTTCTAAATCTCGCAAAACTGCAAAACGATACAAATATGGCCGGCTTGGTTAATGAGATATTTGTCCGAAATAGCGATGCAGAAACTGTTGAAAAGCAATTAAATGAAATGTGGTTGCCTCAAGATAGCAGCATGACTTTAAGGAAAGCTGACAACGATACAGTTTTTGAATTGATCAGTAACAGAGTATTTCTTCCAGAAGGAATAGTTGAAGAAAGTTCTGCGTCTAAAGTTTTAACCTATATGGCAAATGAAATAAGTTTTGGGAAAAAAGCAACTCCTTATTCGATCGTCTCAGGAATAGACTTTGAGGTGAAGAACGGAGCTATCTATAAAAACTTGCCAGAACTAAGTGAAGACGAAGTTTTATTGAATAAATGGACTGCGGATGACTTGGGTGCAAAAGTTGGAGACAAGATTTCGATTAAGTATTTTGTTGATAATGAAGATGGCAAATTAAGAGAAGATACCGCAGACTTTACAGTAAAAGGCATAGTGGCGCCAGAAAAACTGGACCGTTTGCTTATGCCTTCATATCCGGGAATAGCAGATGAAGAGCATTGTCGAGATTGGGAGCCAGGCATTCCGATGGACATGCAAAAGATTCGCGATAAAGACGAAGACTATTGGGATGAATATAAAGGGACGCCCAAATTAATTATCAATTATAAGTCTGCAAGGAAGTATTGGGGTAACAGATTTGGTCAAACGACATCTTTACGTTGGCCTTCATCAAAAGGGGGACCTGAAGTTTTAAAAGAAATTTCTCAAAATGGTGTGAAGAACAGTGGCTTAAGTGTGATCGATATTCAAAAAGAGGCGGGTGCTGCGGCGTCTCAAGGAATCGACTTTGGTATGCTTTTTGTAAGTATGAGCTTTTTTATCATTATTTCAGCTCTCCTTTTATCTGGTTTGTTGCTAGCTTTCCAACTAGAAGAACGACGCTCAGAAATGGGTATTATGGCTTCTTTAGGGTTCACGTCTAAGGAGATAAGAAGAAGATTTGTTGGCGAAGGCTTATTACTCTCCGTATTAGCTCTTATTCCAGGTATTCCCCTCGGGCTGATCTACACCAAGGTGGTGATCGATTTACTTTCAACAGTTTGGTATGACGCTATCGGAACGACTGAGATATTTATGCATGTGAGTCCTATGATTCTGTCGGCAGGTTCTTTGACCTTTATCATTTTTGCTTTGGTTACCGTCTTTTGGGTTGTTAAGAAATTCGTCAATACACCAATTAGCGAGCAATTGAGTGGATCTAAGCAAGAACAGATCTCAGGTAAAGCGAACTTAAAACTGTTTTACCTCGGTTGGTTTTTATTAGTTCTTTCAATTGTTTTAGTCGTGTTGGGTTCTGATAATCTTTTTGCCGCGGCATCGGGGACCTTACTTCTTTCTGCATTATTTTTAAGTCATGGCTTCCTGCAGAAAATGAGATATGGCAAAAGTAAAGCGGAAGCGTCTTTAGGTCTTTTATCAGTTAGAAATATTTCTCGTCAAATAAACCGAAGCCTTGGAGCGATAATCCTTATGGCATGTGGTAGCTACCTCGTGTTAAATACAGCCTCCAGACAGAAAAGCTTTAATCTAGACAAGTCAGACAAAACCTCCGGGACAGGTGGTTATGAGTACTTTGCCAAGACATCCGTTCCATTGCGCTATAAACCTGACTCTCCAGAAGGTCTAAATGAATATGTTTTAGATAGTGATGAATTAGCTAAAACGCAAATTGTTTCCATGCGAGTTCATCAAGGAGATGACGCCAGTTGTTTAAACTTAAATAGGGCTCAGAATCCGCAGGTTTTTGGAATAAGTTCAAAAGAGTTTAAAGGTCGTTTTAATCTTAAAGATAAGTGGCCCGTTTTAGATGAAGAGTTAGAAGATGGTTCTATCCCAGTTATTGGCGATGAAAATACTGTTCTTTGGGGTTTGGGTTTATATGCCGGAGTTGGTAGTAAGTATGAAATACGCGATGAGCAAGGGCGACTACAGAAAGTGACGATTGTTGGCTTATTGAAGAACTCGACTCTACAGGGAGCACTTATTATGAATCGCAAAAACTTTGATAAGCTGTATCCGGCAGAATCGGGCTATAGTTTATTTTTAATTGACGTACCTAGTGAAGAGTTTGATCTAGAGGAAAACTTTACTTCTAGTTTTTTAGACTTTGGTTTAGAAGTGGAAGATAGCGGCGAACGCTTGAAGAACTTCTTGAAAATAGAAGCGACTTACTTAGTTATTTTTCAAATGTTGGGTGGCTTAGGTCTTATACTCGGTGCACTAGGTTTTGGTTTTTTGATTTTCCGAAATGTTCAAGACAGAGAAGGGGAACTTGCGACTATGCAGGCTTTGGGTTATCGTCTTGCAGATATTCGCCAAATACTCCTTAAAGAGCATTTGTTGCTTTTAGTTTGGTCCATTGTTTCAGGTGTTCTCTGTGCACTTGTTAGCTGGATTCCGTTATTTCAGAAAGGAGCCGAGTTGCCAGTTGGTCGGATTTTGACTATATTGGCGCTTATCGTTTTTGCTGGAGTTATTTCCTGTGTCGTCAGTGCTTATTCAGCATTTAGAAAAGATTTTTTAACCGTATTGAGAAATGAGTAATTTATGAAAGTACCGTTTATTTTTATTTTATTTTTAAGTTTGTTGTTCACTTCATGCCAAAATATGAGCAGTGAAAGCACAAATAAAGGTAACTCTAGCAAGGAGAGCGTCGACTCATCTAAAGTTATCTACAGCTTTAGTATCGATAATAAACCAACTGAGATTCCAGAAGATTTCTTCGTTATGGAAGGCGTTTGGTCAATTCGCAAACTTGTTAACACTTACTCTCTGCACTTACAGCCTTTCCCTTTGAAAGCTTACAGTATGCTTTTTGGCCCTGAATTGAAAGAAGGTCTAGAATTGTCTGTGGATGTTTACACAAGTAAGCGTGGTCGAGTTTTTCCAAACTTTTCAATCGGTAGTCATGGTCTAAGTGGTTTTCGTATGAACGCTAAGCCTGGTCCAAAATCTTCGCTTATAGAACTCTACACAAATGAAACTCGCTTAGTGGCAAATGCACCATGTAATTGGCAGACGGACATGTGGCATACGATGAAGATGAGAATTGTTAAGCAAGCAGATGGAAACGTGAAGGTGTCTGGAAAGCTTTGGAAGCGCGGCGAAAGAGAGCCCGATTGGCAGTTGAACTACACAGCAAAAATGGATCTTGATGAAGGTCAGTGTTCTATTTGGGGTTTACCATACTCAGGCAGAGACATCTTTTTTGATAATTTGATCATCTCTAAACCTTAAGACATGTCGAAAGTCCGTTTTTCAGGTATTTCTAAGATATATGATGGTGGTGTAAAAGCCGTCGATAACTTAGACTTGGAGATAGAGTCTGGTGAAATGATCGTTTTGGTGGGGCCGTCCGGTTGCGGTAAAACCACGACTTTGCGATTGTTAGCTGGCCTTGAAGAACTGACTGCTGGTGAGATTTATATAAATGACCGAGATGTAAGTTGTGAACCGCCGCAAAAAAGAAACTTGGGCATGGTCTTTCAGAACTATGCTCTTTACCCTCATAAGACAATTTACCAAAATTTGGCCTTCGGCTTAAAAGTTCGGAAAGTTAAAGCTGCTGAAATAAAGCGACTCATCGATGAAGTTTCCGTAAAGCTAAACATCAAAGAACTCTATAAGCGTTACCCTGGTGAAATATCTGGCGGTCAAAAACAACGTGTGGCTCTTGGTCGTGCATTGTTACGTGGATCGGATCTTATCTTATTTGATGAACCATTATCAAACTTAGATGCATCTTTAAGAATGAAGCTTCGTTTGGAAATAGCTGAGTTGCATCGAGAAAAGAAGTTTACAGGTATATTTGTTACCCACGATCAAACTGAAGCGACTGCTCTCGGCGATAGAATCGCGGTGATGAATGAGGGCAAGATTTGTCAACTAGCGACGCCTCAAGAGCTTTATGAATTTCCGGCAGATACTTTTGTCGCATCGTTTATTGGTAGTCCAGCCATGAATTTACTTTCAGAGAAGGAATCTAAAGAGCTCTACTCACAATTCTCAACTGAGAAGGATTCTGCAAAAACTGTCGGTTTTCGTCCAGAGTCTATTAGTTTGGAGTCAGGAACGCAGGCTTTTAAAGCTCAGGTTTTACAGTCCGAGTTACAAGGCGCGGACTGGTTGGTGTACGGTAAGGTGGATGACTTTAACTTTTGTTGCCGTAGTAAATGCGAGATTTCTTCTGGAGAAGTTTTGGACTTTTATGTGGATTCAGCTAAACTGCACTTTTTTGATTCTACAGGTAAACGATTGAAATGAAGTTTCTGGTTAAGGACCCGACCGACAGTAAATATTTTTATTCCGACAGTTGTGAGAAAGTTCTCATAGCAAACGAGGTCCAAGAAGTTAAAACTGTTTTAGCAGAAGTAGAGAAACTTCAGTCTGAAGGATACTGGCTTGCAGGTTGGCTTAGTTATGAAGCTTCACCGGCTTTCGATGTTCACCACAAAGTTATTTCTTCAAAACAGAACTTACCTTTAGCTTATTTTATGGCAGTTAAAACGGTTGATAAACTGAGCCTGTCAGAATTAGCCGAAGTTGAAACACAAGTGCCAATTAAAAAAGTCGTCCCTCACATTTCTAAAGAAGAGTACGAAAAAGCTTGTAGCGATGTTTTAGCTTATATCCATGATGGAGAGATCTATCAGGCAAACTACAGTTTTCGCAGTCACTTTAAACTTAAAAGTACAGCTTTATCTTTTTTCCTAAATATGGAAAAACAACATCCTGTGCCATACTCCTTTTTCATGGATATCGATGAGTGGCAAGTTATTTCTCAATCCCCAGAGCTTTTTCTAGAACGTCAGGGAACAACTTTGCTCAGTAAGCCTATGAAAGGGACGGTGAAGCGTGCTTTAGACTTTGCTACAGATGAGCAACTTCGAGTCGATTTAACAAAAGATGAAAAGAGTCGTGCTGAAAATGTGATGATTGTCGATTTGATGCGCAACGATATGAGTCGAGTTTGTGAACTCAACTCTATAAAAGTTCCGCAGTTGTTTCAGGCTGACCGATATGCTTCGCTACATCAGTTGATCAGTAGCGTGACTGGAGATGTTCATGAAAATGCATCTTTAGTCGATATACTAGACGCAACCTTTCCAGCGGGTTCTATAACCGGTGCTCCAAAGATTCGTTCTATGGAAATAATCGCTGAGTTAGAGAAAGAGGGGCGAGGCTTATATACAGGTAGTGCGGGTATCTTTAAACCTGGGAAAGACTTTACCTTAAATGTCTGCATACGAACAATTGTGAGTAAAGACGATCAAGCGGAGTTAGGAATAGGCAGTGGCATAGTTGCAGATTCTGCTCAAAGCTTGGAATGGGAAGAGTGTTTACTTAAAAGTAGCTTTATAAATTTCCGAAAAAGTCACTCTGAAGTTTTTGAGACGATGCTTTGGCAAGCTGGTGAGATTCTTTATTTTGAAGGACACGTAAAGCGATTGAAAAGCTCATGCGAGTATTTTTTGATGTCTTTTGATGAGGCGGCGATTCGCTCACTCATTCAAGAAGAAACAAAGACTTGTGATTTACAGAAAAAGTATAGACTTAGGCTAAGTGTTGCTGTTTCTGGCGAGCTTAACTGCAAAATTGTAGTTCAAGATGAGCTTAGTGATTGGTCGGAATGTGTGAAAGTACTCCTTTCTTCAGACAAAGTGAATTCACAGGACGTTTACCTTTATCACAAAACAGACTGCCGTCAGCTTTATAATGAAGCTTTTCAAAAGGCCAAAGTAGCGGGCTATGATGAAGTGTTGTTTTTGAATGAGAAAAACGAGCTTTGTGAAGGAGCCATATCTAACGTATTTATAAAGCTTGCAGGCAAGTGGTTTACTCCACCAATTACATCTGGTTTATTACCCGGAACTTGGCGTCAGGAGCAGTTATCAGCTTTGGCAGCGACTGAAAAGGTTTTATATGCGGAAGACTTGGAGCAAGCCGAACAGGTTATCATTGGTAACTCGGTTCGGCTAAAGGGAAATGTTGAAGAAGTGGTTTTTAGCGACCGCGACGACCACGTCCACCTCTATTCCTAGAGCTTTGTCTAGTTTGCTCTTTGGTGAACTCTTCTAGTTGTTCTGGAGTCAAGACTGTAGATGCCTGTTCGATGATTTGTGCGTTTCTTTCAGCAACTTCTAGTTTATATATTTCTCTATCTTCTTCGGACATGTCTCTTAACAAGCGAGGGTTGGCCGCGACTTCAGCATTTGAGAACTTGTAAGAGTCTGAAGTTTCTTTCATGATTGAAGCGAGTTCGTCAGTTTGGCTCTCAGTTAGTGAGCTCTCATTGAGCTTTTTGTTCATACTCTCTAACACTCTGTATTGATCACGCTTTGACTCATAGTCGGTATAGGTTTCATACTTGTCACCTAGAAGGTCAGCTACCTGATTGTCATTTTCTATTTGTTGATCTTCCATCAGCAGTTTTATTTCTTCTTTTTCTTCGTCTGTTTCAGCGGCGCGCATACGCATGAAACCTTGCATACGTAGAAGTTGTTTGTCGCCGAGTATAGTCATGAGCTTTTCTTTGTCAGCGTCGCTTAAGTTTAGCTTGGCGATAATTGATCCGTAGCGATCTTGAACCATGGCATCTCGACGCTTTTTCATCATTTCTTGGATCTGCGGTTCGTTGAACATTTTTTGGAGAGAAGTGAGGGCAGGGGTCGCTCCTGTGTTTTCAGCAACGGGTGCCTCTTGAGTGACTTTAACGACTCTTTCTGGAAGTTGTTTGAGAAGGTCTAATTCTTTTTGGAGCTTTGCAACTTCTTGCTCAAGCAGTTTATTTTGTACTTTTAGTTTATTTGCATCTTCTGTAGAAGCTTTTTCATCACTTGAAACAGGTGCTTTTGCCGCTTCAGAGTCACTAAAGTAGAGCGCCGCAAAGGCGATGCTGGTCGCTGCTAAAAATATATTTAAAAATTTATTCATTTCTTATCTCCAAGTTAATAAGTGAGCATAAAACGCTGCATGAGAGAGTTTATTGTATAAAAAAATTAAAAATAAGACACAAAAATGAAAAATAGAAGAACTTATTTAATTTTAATTTACTTGACACGCACTGTTTTGGTTCTGTAAAGTATAATCGTTTCAAGAGAGAAAACTTCCAGATGGGAACACATGATTCTTAAGTCTAGCATTCGTTTAAAGATAACTTTGTTACAGTTGCTTACTCTGACCATTGGTGTGGCGGCAATTGGCACAATCGTATTCTTGCAAATGGAAGAACAGTCTAAAGTAACGCTTCAGGTTTTGAAGAATGATCTTCTGAATGAAAGTAAAGCGTTGATAGACCATGAGCTCGAGCACCTTGCCGAGTCTTTTGAAAGTGAACTTTCCAGTGATGATTATGACGCTAAAGAGATTTCTCTTGAACTATGGAGAAAGAGCTCGAGTAGTGGAGCTGTCAGTGTGGCCTTGAATAGCAAAGGTTCGATGATCATTCAAAAAGGCGTTTCGGTAGCAGACTTACAAACTCCAAGATTTAGAAAACTTCTTAGCGATCAAAAGGATAAAACTGCGCTTTGGCGAGAAATAACTTTCCAAGGTAAAGAGTTTTTTAGTTTATCAAAAGATGTTCCAAATACCGACTGGATAGTGCTTCAACTATATCCTCAGGAAGAGTTTCAAAAGAAATTTTCTATTTTAGAGATGTCCCTTATAGAGCCTCAAAAAGAGTGGCGTACTACCAGTGTGGCTTTGGTTCTTTGTTTAGCTGTTTTCCTTTCATTGGTTAGTTATCACTTATTAAATCTATTGGTTTTTAATCGCCTTTCTGAATTGAATGATAATCTTCAAAAAGTTCGCCGAGGTGAGATGGATGCTCGCTTAGATGTGAAGGGCCAAGATGAACTAGCGCTTATTTCTGAGTCTTTTAATAAGATGACAGACGAGTTAAGTGAAAATAGAAGTAAGATGGAAAGCGATAAAGACATTCTCGAAGAAAAAGTTCAGCAACGTACAGAGAGTCTTAAAAAAGCGAAAGAAGATGCCGATACGGCGAATATTTCGAAAAGTCAGTTTTTGGCGAATATGAGTCATGAAATACGAACGCCGATGAACGCCATCCTAGGTTTTACCGAGTTACTGTCTCGCAAGATGGAAAATGAAGAATTCCTTGCTTATTTGAACTCTATATCTGCCAGTGGAAATACTTTGTTAAGGTTGATCGATGATATTCTCGATATAAGTAAAGTTGAAGCCGGTAAGATGGAGCTTCAGTTTTCAGACTTGGATTTAGAAGACTTAGTTCATAATCTCGAAGTTATGTATGGTTCTTTAGCGAAAGACAAAGGTTTACTTTTCAAAGTTCAGGTTGACGAAAACTTGCCAGCTCAAGTGCGCTTAGATGAATTGAGAATACGTCAGGTCATAACCAACCTTTTGAGTAATGCGGTGAAGTTTACAGACAGCGGTATGATTCTTCTTAAGGTTTCACTTCTTGAAAAGCGCGGACCTTCTTTAGATATAGCGTTTTCAGTCCAAGATACTGGTTGCGGAGTTCCTATTGACGCTCAAGAGAAGATTTTCTCCGAGTTTGAGCAAAAGCCAGGTCAGGTCCAAAAGGTATATGGCGGTACAGGTTTAGGTTTATCTATTTGTCGTAAGTTGGCAGGGCTTATGGGAGGTACGATTGAGTTAGTGTCGGAAGAGGGCGCTGGAAGTGAATTTATTTTAAAAGTTTTCGATGTAAAAAGCTTAACTTTTGATTCTACGAATGAGAAGGTTGAGGGACTTTTAGTTTCAGATGGAGCCTTGGAAGGACTTAAGATCTTAGTTGCCGAAGATGTAAGTTTAAATAGAGAGTTGATCAAAAGTTATCTCGGCGATACTGGCGCAAACCTTATTTTTGCAGATGACGGTGTTGAGGCAATAGAAAAAGCAAGATCATTTATTCCCGATCTCATTTTGATGGATATAAAGATGCCGAAGATGGACGGTATGCAGGCTTCAACGATTATTAAAAATGATTCGAAGTTAAGTGACATCCCGATAATTGTGGTGACTGCATCTGCGATGAAAGATCAGGTGGATGATATACTAAGTACTTGTGAATCGTTGATCACCAAACCAGTGAAAAGGGATGTATTGATTAAAGAGATATGTAAGTTCCTGCCAGAAACTATCGCGTCTGTACCAGTAGAAGAAAATCCTGTCAAAACAGTTGCTTTACCGAAGACGAATATGCTGTTTAATGATGACGACTTGCTGGATTTACTCAAGAAAGATACTGCGGAGTTAAATGTTCGAGCGGCGAAAACTATGCAGGTGAATCACATACAAGACTTTATCGATGCTTTGTCGGGAATCAGTCAAGCCTATGATAATGATGTGGTTGATGATTATCTGAGGAACTTAACAGGTGCGTATGAGATCTTTGATATGCGTACCGTTGAGGAAACGATAAACGAATTCCCCAAGGTATTAGAGAAGGTGACTTAGTGGCGTTTTGGGAAACGCCACCAATAAGTTTTTAGTAGACTTTAGAGTATTTGTCTCTAAGTTTGATCAGTAAGTCTCTAGTAAGTTTTATGCCTTCAACTTCACCAGTCTTTTTGCCTTCGTACTCAACGCCGATGTAACCACCACGGTAACCTGCATCGAAAACGATTTTTAGCATTTTGTCAAAGTCAGTGTGTATCTCTTCGCCTTTTTCGTTGAAGTCATGACTTTTTGCACTAACGCCCTTAGCGAATTTGATAGTGTCTTTAACGCCTTGGTATCTGTCGTAAGACTTAAAGTTGCCGAAGTCAGGCAGAGTTCCGCAGTTTGGAAGGTTTACCGTTTCCATAACTTCTTTGAGCCACTTACCGTTGGATGAAAGTCCACCATGGTTTTCGACGATTACATTTATGCCGTGACCTTTAGCAAAGTTTGATAGACTAGTTAAGCCATCTGCAGCCAGTTTCTTTTGATCGTCATATGAACCTTTAGACTTAGCGTTTACTCTGATTGAGTGACAGTCTAAAAACTTTGCAGCTTCAACCCATTTATAGTGATTTTCTACAGCAGTTTGTCTTTTCTTATTATTCGGATCACCGAGGTTGCCTTCGCCGTCACACATGATAAGAACACTGTCGATACCGTTGTCGTCACAGCGCTTCTTGAGTTGACCTAGGTAGTTTTTGTCTTTTGCTTTGTCTTTGAAAAATTGGTTGACGTACTCAACACCAGTTATACCAAAAGTATTTTTAGTAAATTCAGGGAAATCGATATTTTTGAGCTTTCCGCCTCTAAGCATTCTGTGAAGAGACCATTGTGCCAAAGAGATTTTAAATAATTCATCTTGAGAACCTGTTTGACCTACGCATGATTGTGCAAATGGAAATGCAGCCGCTGTTGCAGCTAGAGCTTTTAGAAAAGAACGACGATCCATAGTGTTTGTGTACTCCTATTACTATTAATTTGTATGGTAACCATAGCCGAGGGAAAGCTTATCTTATTCAAAAATGAAGGTGTTTACAAATGTTTTTCGAACAGGAGGATCTATAAGGTGAGATCAAACCAAACTGCACAAACGGCAGCGATGAACAGCAGTAGTCCTAAAGTCCACCAAAAGCTATTGTCCTTTCTGTCCTCAATGTTGAGATTTTGAGAACTTATAGCATTGTGAAGACCTATGTTGTCTTTGTCTGCGCCTGTTTTTGATCGTTTTGTACTCATAGTCTAAGATACAGCTCATTTTTAAAATAAATAATCATTAATTTTAAGGTAGTTAAGAACACGTGTCAAAAAATATTCTTATAAGATCCGCCTCTGAAGAGGATGTGCAGTTTTTGGTCGATGCCAACTATAACATGGCCTTGGAAACAGAAGACTTAAAGTTGGATAAAAGCACACTGACTTTGGGAGTTTCTGCGGTTATTCAAGATGCATCAAAAGGTGCTTATATGGTAGCAGAGCAAGGCGGCGAAAGTGTCGGTTGTTTACTACTAACTTATGAATGGTCCGATTGGCGTAACTCTCAGGTAGTGTGGATTCAAAGTCTCTATGTTGTTCCAGAGATGCGTGGGCAAGGAATTTTTAAGTCTATGTTTGCCGCTGTTGAGCAAAGAGTTAATGACGGAGAGTTTGCTGGAGTGCGGCTTTATGTCGACAAGACAAATGAAAAGGCACAGCAAGTTTATTCTCAGTTGGGAATGAATGGAGACCATTACTTACTCTTTGAGAAAATGTCTGGAGATTAAGTAAGAATTGTGGTCGTTATGATGTTTTTTAGGTAAAAAGTCAAGGTTTCGACGGAGAGACGTATATTTTAAGAGATTAAGAGGAAGAATTCTAAGAGCTCCACTTCCATAGGGGCAGAATTGAACTATTCTACGCAAGTGATTAATGACTCTCTAAGAAGTTGAGAGCTAAAGATGGATTTTTTATGAACGTTTTTATTCAAAGATTTTTTATATTTATTTCTGCCCTGCTGCTGGTGACTTCATGTAAGGAAGGCGGTGAATTTCGCACGATTGATGTTCAGCTAGATAAAGTTGAAGTGGCAGAAAAAGTCGAAGCAACAATGAAAGGTTTACCGGAAGGTACGAACCTTATCTTAGGTATGGTTATTCCAACTTCATCGTCACAATGGTTTGTGAAGTTAGCAGGCCCTTCCTCGGAATTTAGTCAGGCTAAAGAGCTTTTGGATCAGATTATTGAAACTATAGATTTTGACGATTACTCAGTTGAGGTTGTTAAGTTAGATGTTCCAGAAGGTTGGGTTCAAACTCGCGAAAAAGGCTTCCTTCATTCTTCTATTACTAAAGAAGGTCTGACTACTAGAGTTACTATTTCTAAAGCTTCCGGTACAGTTTTGGATAATGTGAATCGCTGGAACAGACAATTGGGTAACGGTCCTATCGATCAACGTCAGCTTATGCAGCTTTCTAAAACTCAGACAATAAATGGCCGTTTTGGTATATTAGTTGTTCTTGCTAAACATGATGGCAGCGCTGGCAAACAACTTCAACAATCTGCCGATCCACACGCAGGTCACGATCATGCAAAAAATCCACACACAAATGATCCACACGCAGGTCACGATCATGCAAAAAATCCTCATGGAGCTATGCCGGCAGCAAAAGGTATTCGCATTGCTTTTGCAGATGTTAACGGTCAGACTTGGTACATCAAACTTATGGGCGACGCAAACGTTTTAATTAAAGAAAAAGCTAACTTTGAAGCTTTTGTAAAGAGTTTTACCTATGAAGGTCAAACGGCTAAGTGGCAAACACCTCAAGGTTGGAAAGAGCTTGGTGGTAGCGGCATGGTTAAAGCTAGTTTCGATGTAAGTGGAGCGAAAGCGACTATCGTAAACTTACCTGCAGGTAGTGGTGACTTAGTGAGTAATGTCAATCGCTGGCGTCGTCAGATAGGTTTGGCGGCAGCAAGTCCTGTAGACATTCAGAAATCTATGCAGAAGATTGAGTCGGGAGCGACAAAGTATACTTACCTCTTTTTATCAAAAGCTGCAGCGCCAGCAAAAACTCCTGCGCCGCAAACACAGACTCAATCCGCAGAAAGTATTCAAAGTGGTATATCGTTCAAGCTTCCAAAAGGCTGGGCTCTAGTTGATGCTTCAGGCATGAGAAAAGTTAATCTTAAGTCAGGTGATATTTCTATAACGGGTATTTCTCTTGGCGAAGCAGCGAAAGGTCTTGTAAAAAATGTTGAGAGATGGAGTGGCCAAGTCGGTATGTCGAATCCAACTTCAGATCAACTTAAAGAGATTTCTGAGAAGCTACCATTTTCTGGTGGTGAAGCTGACTACGTTATCTTGAAAGGTGCAGAACAATCGATACTTGCAGCTATACATGAGCAAGGAAGCACAGTTTGGTTTTTTAAAGCTATCGGTACTACCGCCGAAATCGTTAAACAAGAAGAAAACTTTAAGGCTTTTGTGAAGTCCGTTAAGCTTCCAGGAGGTGCACAATAATGTCAGAACCTGCAACAAAATCACTTGCTGAGAAACACTCATTTTCTCTTAGTATTTTAATCACGACTTTCTTTCTAATCCTTCCCGGTTTCCTTGAAGCTGTTTCTGAAGGTTTAGAAAATTTCCAAACGAACAATCCTTTCACGACTTTTCTTATCTGGTTTAACCTTTGGTGGGTGTCCCAAGTCTTTGTCTTTAGTAAGCCACTTGGTGGATTTTTCCGCAAAGAAAAGCTGCCGAAACGAATCATTAAGTCTTTTGCTTCTTTGAAGCTGACAGTATTCCTTCTAGCAGTTTCATTAATACTTGTTTTTGTAGGTACACTAGCTCAAACAGGCGCTGGTATATGGGAAGTGGTTGACACTTATTTCCGTTGTGCATTTTCTCGAGTAGATGTTTCTATCTTTGTTCCTGGTGAGCCAGGAGAGAAACTTGCCAGACTTCATTTCTTCTTCCCAGGTGGTTTTGTCATCGGTGGTTGTTTACTAGTGAACTTGTTATCTGCCCATAGTTTGAAGTTTAGAATCAATGCTCAAGGTGCTCGCCGGATCGCCGGTTATATCGTTACTGCACTCGGCTTATTTTTAATCTACTACATCGTTAAACAAGGTATAGAAAAAGAAGATATACCATCAGCTTATGTTGATTCTTACAAGCGTGTTCTTTACAGGCTTCTAAGTGGTTTAGGTTCGACATCTGTTCTTCTTGTCGGTTGTTGGTTACTCTTCAAAAAGAGAGCTGGTATAGTTATTCTTCACTTTGGTATAATCCTTCTTCTTGTTGCAGAGCTTGTGACAGCCTTTTATGCAACTGAAGGCACTATGACTATCGCCGAAGGTGACTCAGTTTCTTATGTAGATATCTCAAGAGATTTTGAGTTGGCTATAAGTGAGCCGGACCTTCCGGGTAAGTCTGAAAAGAGTATTACTATTTCTAAAAATTACCTGACTGACTATGTCGGAGAGTGGCAGACTCTTGAAGGTGTTCCATTTCAATTCAGAGTTGTCCAGTGGTTCCCAAATGCAGATGTGAAAGGTCGCTCTACTAACGATGAGACTTTCAATGCCTTAGGTAAAGAATATAAGCTGGCTCCAGTGAAAGAATCAACAGGTGTTGAAGAAGCGCGTGTGAGTCTTCCTGGCATGATTGCCGAGTTTAAGTCTTTAGATGGCAGTAAAGATCTTGGTAAATACATCTTAAGTCACCGTATGTACATCGAGAAAAACCCAGCATTTTCTCAAGATATAACAATCGACGGTAAAGTTAAGAAACTGATGTTGAGAAATAGACGTGACTACCTTTACTCTATGGGGGCAACTCAGCCAGTTGAGGTAAAATTAATTGACTTTAGACACGACACTTACCTCGGTACCTCAGTCGCTAAAAACTTTTCGAGTTTAATCAATCTTGAAGATAAAGAAAAAGAAATTGACCGTAAAGTTCTTATTTCTATGAATAATCCTTTGCGTTATACAGGCCGCACTTTTTATCAACAAAGTTTTGCTCCGGATGAGTCTGGAACAGTTTTACAGGTAGTTCACAATCCAGGATGGATGATTCCATACCTCTGTTGTGTGATTGTCGGGGTAGGTATGCTGTTTCAGTTCCTGCTGACACTCATTAAGTTTTCTAGGAGACAAGCATGAAAAAGTATATAGCGGTCATTATATCTCTAATTATTTTTCTTGGTTATGCTCTCAGTAAAGCACGAGCACCGCAAGATAATGAGTCTGGTAAAGCTTATAAGTTCTTAACTGAAATCAATGGTTCTGAACCAGCTACAGTACCCAATGCTTATAAATTTGCCGAGTTACCTCTTGTGTATGGCGGTCGTCTTAAGCCTTACGATACGCTTGCGAGAAACTCACTGCGTGTTATGGCGGACTCAGAAGACATCTATTACAAAATCTCTGATGATAAAAAGATAAAGATTCCACCAGCTATTTGGTTACTAGATACTATTTCAGAAAATGAACGGGCTAAAAAATATCAGTTCTTCAGAATCTACAATTTAGAGTTGATTGATAAGCTTGGCTTACCAAACCGTAAAAGCGATAACTATAAGTACGCTCCAGAAGAAATTTATGGTGAGCATGAGATAGATCACGCACATGGTGATGGCCACTCTCACAAAACTACTCGTCGTCAATTTATTATGGAAGAAGCTCGTTCTGCAGGAGATGTTGATGTTAAGAAAAGAAACGTTTATCAGACATCCGTTTTAAGTCTTGCTAAGAAAATAAACTTGTACGAGCATCTAACAGTTTCTCATGTTACTCAAGAGGTACCAGATGATATGGCCGTTTTGAGCTATAATAGATTGTCTCAGTTCATCGGTAGTAACTCGCCAAGACCTATTCCAACTGCAAATGGCGAATGGGAAAGTGTTATTTTTATGAATGTCCGAAAGTTTGGCGGAGAGGAGTCCTCTGCAAGTTGGAAGGCCATGAAGGACATGCTCGGAGCTTGGCAGAAAGATGATTTCGGTGCCTTCAATGAGTACCTTGAAAACTTCATCAAAGTATCGAATGAAAATATCGATAAAACGAAAGAATTTTTAGACGAAAAAGAAAAATCAATAAATGAGCGCGAAGCAAATATCGAAAAAGAACTTGAGGGTTTGACCGGTAAAGAGCTTTATGAAAAGAAAGAGTCCATCTTAACTTGGGTTTTTAATAGCCGTAGTTACTTGAGTAGCCAAAGAGACTTATGGGGTTCTGCTTTAAATAAAATGAGCTTTGAGAGATTTTTCAATCATATGGCTCCTTTCTACCTCAGTATGGTTTTCTATGTTATGCTGTTTATTATCGGTTGTTTTGGCTTGCTGTTTTGGCGTCCTCACTTTTGGAGAGCGGCGATTGTTGGCTTTGCGATAACGGTTTTAGTTCATACTTTTGCAGTTTGGTGTCGCTACTACATTTCAGGTTACCCACCAGTGACAAACCTCTACTCATCTGCAGTCTTCATCGGTTGGGGTGTCGCCATAGTGGGTATAGTTTTGGAACTCATGTTTAAGCGCTTCTTTGGTGTACTGGTGAGTGCTATTGCTGGTTATATCTGTCTATTTATCTCAGTCAACCTTTCGGGTGATGGAGATACTATGGGAACTATGGTTGCTGTACTGGATACGAAGTTTTGGCTAGCTACACACGTTATCACTATTACCCTAGGTTATACCGCAACGTTCCTTGCTGGCGGTATAGGTTTCGTTTGGGTTTTTGCTAAGTTATTCAAAGGTGTTTCAAAGCAGTTCGATAAAGAACTTAACAGAGCAATGTATGGCGTTATCTGTTACGGCATGTTCTTGAGTTTTGTTGGTACAGTTCTCGGTGGTTTATGGGCAGATGACTCATGGGGCCGTTTCTGGGGCTGGGACCCAAAAGAGAATGGCGCATTAATGATAGTTTTATGGAACGCAGTTATCCTGCATGCGATGTGGGCTGGAATCATTAAGACTAAAGGTCTTGCAGCACTTTCTATGTTTGGTAACATCGTTACTGCATGGAGTTGGTTCGGAGTGAACCTACTAAGTGTTGGTCTACACAGTTATGGTTTTACTAGCTCAGGTGCATTTTGGCTCGGACTATTTGCTCTTATTCACTTAGCGCTGATAGTACTTTGTGCACTTCCTTTGAAGTGTTGGGGTGAGTATGCAGAGGAGAATCCAGAGCTTAAAAAGAAAGAAGCTTAATTAAGCACGAAAGCCTTTAGGGTTTTGGCTTTGCCAACGCCAAGAGTCTTGGATCATTTCATCTAAGTCTCTTTTGGCACTCCAGCCAAGTTCTTCTTTTATGAGCTTGGCTTCAGCAGTCAATATTCCAACATCGCCTTCACGTCTAGGGCCGACTTCATATGGAACATCCTGCTTAGAAATCCTTTTAAAGGCTTCGATCATTTCTAGAACAGAGTAGCCGACGCCAGTTCCAACATTATAAATCTTTACTTCTGACATTTTTAAAATTGCCGCATAGTGAGCTTCTGCGAGATCCATAACGTGAATGTAGTCGCGCACACCACTACCGTCTGGAGTTTCATAGTCATCGCCAAAGACCATAACTTTAGGTCTTATGCCGGCAGCGACTTGTTGGACAAATGGTAGCAGATTGTTTGGATACTCTGGGTCTTCACCAATGAGACCAGAGTTGTGGGCTCCAGCTGGGTTGAAGTAGCGCAGTAAAGTGACATTTAAGTTTTTAGCTTTCGAACAGTCTGTGAGTATCTGCTCCATCATAAGTTTTGTCTGACCATAAGGATTAGTCGGTCCAGTTGGTGCAGTTTCGTCTACAGGGACAGTTTTTGCATTTCCATAGACTGTTGCAGATGAGCTAAAGACAATATTTTGAATCTTATGCTGTTCCATTGCGTTAAGTAAATTGATCGTGCCTGAAATATTATTTTCATAATACTTGAGAGGCTCAGCAACAGATTCACCTACGGCTTTTAGGGCGGCGAAATGAATAACAGTTTCAATGTTCTTTTCTTTTTGAAGAACTTCTTCTATGTCTTCAGGTTTCATCAAGTCTGCATTATAAAATGAGATGTTTTTACCGGTGATTTTTTCGACACGTTTTATGGATTCTAAAGAAGAGTTACACAGATTGTCGAGAACAACAACCTCTACGTTATTCTCTAGAAGAACTAAACATGCATGTGAGCCTATATAACCGGCTCCTCCCGTGACTAAAACTTTTTTCATCTCGATCCATTTTACTATTTGGTTTCATAGTACTATCAACTTTACTTTAATCAATTGCCTTGTTCGTGCATAATTTTCAATTTAATATTGTTTCCGTGCTTAACATGAGTACATTGTTCTTTGTGGTTGGCAGCTTCTGTTGACACTTATGGAAGAGAAACGTTAGGAGATTTACAGAGTGCAGAGACATTCTCTTTTAAGTGATTTTCAAAAATACTTTGGTCTTGTTGAAGGCGGCATAAATCTTAAGAGTTCTCTTTCAAACCTTCCTTTAGATAAGATGGCGAGCCTCAAGTCTTCTCTTCTAAAAATTCAAAAAGCTGGTCGCGTTTACTTCCTTGGTAACGGTGGTTCTTTCGATAATTCTCGTTGGATGTCTTCGATGCTGAGACGTTGTGGCTTTTTTGCCAAAGTTCCAGGCTTTAGCGATGACTATTTCTCTTACATGTATGAGAGTAGTTATGCCGATATATATGCAAAAGCTTTAGCGACAGAGAACTTAACTGAAAATGATATAGTCATTGGTATTTCAGGTTCTGGTAATTCTCAAAATGTAATCAATGGTTTGAAGTTCGCAGAAGA
>JAJPOQ010000135.1 GCA_021232515.1 Lentisphaeraceae bacterium | reverse complement strand
AACACTAGGAGGAAGAAGAAAAGGTTGGTCTTGACTATAATCTTTGAATTTCTTCATGAGTTTATTTTTACAATAACAAAAAAGCGCCAATAGAAAAATCCATTGACGCTTTTTGAAGAGACTTTTGATACAGCCCCTTTTGTTTTAAGGGAATATGCCGCGTTGAGCGTAAGTATGTTGAAGAGCTTCAAATGACTTTATGAAGCTTGCTGTACGCATGTCACACTTATGATTGTTACTTGTATTAACTACTTCTAAATAAGCTGTCGTGATGATACGCTTAAGTTCGGCGTGAACTTTGTCTTCTACCCAGTAGTTGCTAGATTTGTTTTGCACCCACTCAAAGTAAGAGACGATAACACCACCACTATTTGCTAAAACATCTGGTATTAGGTCAGTACCTTTTTTAGCGAGTATTTGTTCAGCTTCAGGTGTAGTCGGGCCATTTGCACCTTCAGCAACAAGTTTCACATCCATCATTTTAGCTTCATGGACGTCTATTTGATTTTCTAGAGCAGCAGGGACCATTATGTCTACTTTATGCTTAAAGAATGCGTCTCGTTCTAACACTTCAAAATCTTTGTAGCCAGAGATGCCGCCATTCTCAAGAACATACTCTCTCAAGGCATGGACATTTATGCCTTCTTCAGAGATAATTGTTCCGGTATGGTCATTTACAGCAGTGAGCTTTGCTCCGAGATTTACTAAGCCAATTGCCGCCCAACTACCAACATTACCAAAACCTTGGATTGAGAAACTAGAGCCATTTAAGTCAAGACCACAACCACGAGCCCATTCTTCAATACACATAACGACACCAGTACCAGTCGCACTAGCTCGACCAAGAGTTCCGCCGCACTCGACAGTTTTACCCGTGACAACACCACGGACATTGTGTCGAGAACCTTGGTCTCTGGTATTCATATAAGTATCCATCATCCAAACCATCGTTTGGCCATTTGTTCCCATATCGGGAGCAGGGATGTCATAGTTCGGGCCGATGCAGTCGCCAAGAGAGTGAGTGAAACGACGAGTAACACGCATGACTTCGTCTTGACTATAGTTTCTAGGATTAAACTTTATACCGCCTTTAGCTCCACCAAGAGGTAATCCGACAAGAGAACACTTTATCGTCATAAGCATCGCCAAAGCTTTAACTTCGTCTAGCTTGACTTCTTCGTGGTAACGTATGCCGCCTTTGAAAGGGCCGAGGATGTTGTTGTGTTGAATGCGGTAGCCTTTGAAAAGTTCGTATTCGCCATTGTCCATAAGGACAGGAAAATTGACGATTATCTCGTTTTTCGGCTGACTTAAAATTGTTTTAACTTTGGGGTCTAACTTAATTTTCTTTGCAACTTCCTCGAATTTGTTCATGACGTACTCGAGAAACAGTACTTTGTCCGACATTGCTATTTTCCCATTGTTGGTTTATGCAAATAAACACCTAAATTGTGCTACTTTTATTCTATATGAATAAAGCACAACTTTAAACAGTAAAAGCAGCTTACTTACGAATGAATATAAAAATAGCAATGACTATTGGCGATGCCGGTGGCGTCGGTCCTGAGATATCTGTAAAATCTGCACTTGATTCAGATCTTAGAATGATCTGTCTACCTGTTCTTGTCGGCCCTGAAAGTGTCATACAGCGCGCCATAGATACACATGCACCTGGGACTCCACTTTTAGGATACTCAGAACAAATTGACATTGTGGATGGAACTATTTATTTTGATGACTTTGGCTCGCTTAAAGCTGAGAACTATACGGATAATAAAAGTTGCGCAGTGTCAGGCCTAGCAGCATACAATGGTGTTGTTGAGGCAACGAAAGCAGTCTTATCCGGGAAGTATGATGCAATAGTGACGGCTCCAGTAAGTAAAGAGTCTGTGAATCTCGCAGGTATACAGTTTCAAGGACATACAGAGCTTGTTGCAGAGCTAAGCGGCACAGAAGACTTTGCGATGATGCAATCGGATGGCCCACTAAGAGTAAATTTTGTTACCTGTCATATACCTTTGAAAGATGTTTCAGAAGCTATTTCTAAAGAAAGAATTCTAAAGTGCATAGAGCTTATAAATGAAGCAGCCATTGCCGATGGAGTGACTCAACCAAAGATTGCCATCGCTGGCGTGAATCCTCATGCAGGTGAGGGTGGTTATATGGGTCGAGAAGAAATAGAGACCGTTATTCCAGCTATGGATTTAGCTAGAGAACAGAAAATAGATGTTCATGGCCCATTCCCAGCCGATACTTTATTTATCGAATCTATCCGTACTAAGTTTGATGGGATTGTCTGCATGTATCATGATCAAGGTCATATACCATTTAAAATGCTCGCTTTTGACCGCGGTGTCAATTCAACACTTGGTCTGCCAATTATCCGAACCAGTGTCGATCATGGAACAGCCTTCGATATAGCTTGGCAAGGTAAAGCAGACACAGGCAGTCTACTCGCTGCGGCAAAAACAGCAGTGAACAGAGCACGTCTTAAAAAGGCACTTTCCGAGTCTTAGTTTTTGTATTTCTTCATTGAGAAGATATATAGAAGAAAAATTTTGAAGGATCATAAAAGTGGAAGCAGTCGAAACAGAAACAGTTGTTAGCATTGAGTATGTTATAGCTGACCCTCAAGGAAACATCTTAGACTCATCAGAAAAAGAGATCATGTCTTTTGTTTTTGGCGTGGGGCGTTTACCGGCAAATGTAGAGTCTCAATTAGTTGGCAAAAAAGCTGATGAGATGATTAAATTTACACTTCCTGCTAAAGAAGCTTATGGCGAGCGCGATGAATCCTTAGTTTTTGAAATAGGCCCAGACAGTTTTGAAGAAGGCCTAAAGATCTATGAAGGTATGGTTTTTCAAAGACAAACCGAAGCAGGTCTTCAAGTTGCAAGGGTTCAGAATATAGAAGGTGATAAGATCACTGCAGACGCGAATCATCCTTTTGCAGGGATAGATGTCAGTTGGCATATCGTTGTGGTCGATGTTAGACCGGCTACGTATCAGGAAATTTTGAATGGCGAGCCGAACAACTCAGGTCATCCATGCGGTGAAGAGACAGCGTATGCCTGCGATAAAAAAGACGAATGTCAGGAATACTGCGGTAAGTAAGTACCGGTCATAAACCGGTACAGTACTAAAACTTTAGTTGACTTTGTTTTCTGGACTTCCAGAAGCAAATGCTTTTAGATTTGCGGCAGCTATATCCAAAAGTCTCTTTCTTGCTTCAAAACTTGCCCATGCGATGTGAGGCGTGATCACACAGTTCTTAGCAGTTAGTAGAGGATTATCTGCAGGTGGTGGTTCAGCACTTAGTACATCTAAGCCAGCACCAGCAATAGTTCCTGCATTCAATGCATCTGATAGAGCTTGTTCATCAATCAATGGCCCACGACCTGTATTTATGATGACAGCGCTACTTTTCATCGTTTTCAAACGATCAGCATTGACTATCTTGTCAGTATCAGGAGTTAAAGGACAATTTAGCGTTAAGTAGTCAGCCTTTTTAAATACTTCGTCTACAGGTAGCCACTCAACGTCATATGGTAGTTCTAAACGGTTCATACTTGATTGATGAGATGCAACAATTTTCATGCCCATTGCCGACGCTATGTTAGCAATTTTACGACCAATAGTTCCAAGACCAATAATACCTATAGTTGCGCCACTTAGTTCATTTAGCGTACCGATAGTGAAACAAAAGTCTTTAGAATTTACCCAATTACCTTTGTGAACAGCCGAATCATGAGTCGCTATTTTAGAGCTAAAGTGAAGCATGAAAGCTAAAACATGTTGTGCTACAGAGTCAGTACTATAACCAGGAATATTCGTTACACAGATGTCTTTAGAAGCTGCGTGTTTCAAATCAACAACATTTGTGCCCGTAGCCAATACACCGATGTACTTAAGCTTTGGTAGTTGATCAAGAGTTTCAGCGTTGACAATTACTTTATTTGTAAAGATAGCATCTGCATCTTTACAGCGAGAAACGACATCTGCAGGAGCTGTTCTTTCGTGAATAGTAAGTGCTCCTTGTGACTCTATATCAGCCCAGCTTAAGTCGCCTGGGTTATTTGTATATCCATCTAGTACAACAATCTTCATAACACACTTCCTTACTTTCCAACTTTTAACACAAGACCCTTTAAGTATTCACCTTCAGGGTGACAAAGATTTACCGGGTGATCTGACGGCTGATGCAAGTAGTGAAGAATTGAAACTTCACGGCCTGCTTCTATCGCTGCAGAACGAACGGTATTTTCAAATAAGTTTCTATCGACAACTTGAGAACAAGAGAACGTGAAAAGTAAGCCACCTTCTTTAATCTTCTTAAGTGCCATCATATTCAAACGTTTATAACCAATAACCGCTTTGTGACGGACATCTCTATGCTTGGCAAATGCCGGAGGGTCAACCACAACTATGTCGTAGTCGTCGCCATTTTCCTTGAGAAATGCAAAGGTATCTTCTGTATAAGCTTTACCTTCATAGTCGCCATCTGCATTGAGCTCCATATTCTTATCTGTTAGCTTTATAGCTTTTGCAGAACAGTCGACAGAATCAACCAGCTTTGCGCCTGCATTGAGAGCATAAACCGAGAAACCACCACTATAAGAGAATGTATTTAGAACTTTTTTACCCTTACTGTACTGAGCTAAAAGTTGACGGTTGTCGCGTTGATCGATAAAGAAGCCAGTTTTCTGACCAGTTACCCAGTCTATCTCAAACTTATTGCCATTCTCTGTAACTACAGCAGAGGATGCATCACCAAATAACCAAGCATTTTTCTCGTCCGTAAATCCAGCTGGTAGAGTATCGCCACTTTTGCAGTAAATAGTCTGAATTTGAGTTTTGAAAACATCTTGCAGGGCTATAGCTATTTCATGACGAGCTTGAAACATACCTATAGAGTGTGCTTGGACGACGACGTGACCCGCATACCAATCGATAACTAAGCCAGGAAGAAAGTCTCCTTCACCAAAGATGAGACGGAAGACGTCATTTGTTGCCGCTGGTAAACGCATCATTCTTCTAGTAGCAGCAGCCTTCTTAAAAGCTTTAACCCAAAATGAGTTATCAATCTTAACATTTGTAAAACTTAGGATGCGAACAGCAATAGAGCCATTTTGCCAGTGACCGCGACCAAGAAACGAACTGTCATGAGCAAGAACATCGACTACCGAACCTTCTGGTATTTCCGCACTAGTTTTGCGTATAGCTCCAGAAAATACCCAAGGGTGTTTCCGAAGAATCGAACCTTCTTTGCCCTTTTTGAGGGTAACCGTGAATTTACTCATAAACTTTCCTTAATAATTTTTACCAAATCTGTCTGGTAACTGACTTTATTCAATCAAAAATCATTAAAGAGTGAGACATTTATAAATGGGATACGGCTTCAGTAAGATATTAAGCTACAAGGCTCTTGCAGTTCAACGATGTTCGAGCTCTAATTAGAGCAGTGTGTAATTATTAATATATTTAGGAGATACCTTCGTGAAGTTTTTAGTGTGTTTGTTGTTTTTAAGTTCTTTCCTCTCTGCTGAGCCACCAATCAAAACACCAAAGCCAGATCTTAAAATGGCGCTATGGCCAGACCGTCCATTGAAAACCATGGAAGAAGAGGGCTTTAAATACTCTCATATAATTAAAGTTACTAAGGTCGAAAGTCCTTCACTTGAACTTTATAAATCGAAATCAGCCAAAGAGTCTGCACCAGCAGTCGTTATATTTCCTGGCGGAGGTTACAGCATCCTAGCTTATGACCTTGAAGGTACGGAGATAGCAACTTGGCTTAACTCTATAGGCTTTCATGCGATAGTTGTGAAGTATACCGTCCCAGGAAATAAAAGAATGGAAGCGCTAAAAGATGCTCAAAGATCTATGGGCATAGTCAGAAGTAAAGCGAGTGAGTGGGGGATAAACCCTAAGCAAATTGGTGTTTTAGGTTTTTCTGCAGGTGGTCATCTGACGGCTCATGTGAGTACAAGCTATAAAGAGCGTGCTTATGATAAAGTTGATAAGTCAGATGACGTTAGCTGTCGTCCAGACTTCTCAGTCTTAGTTTATCCAGCATACCTCTTCACTAAAGAAGATAAGTATAAGCTTCCGGAAGAGATAAAAGTGGATGCAAATACTCCACCAGCTTTTACCGTTCAGACTCTCGATGACCGACGCTTGATAGATAGTGCCTTCAACTACACACGAGCTTTGAAGAATGCAAAAGTAGATGCAGAACTCCACCTTTATGCAAAAGGCGGCCATGGTTACGGTATGAGACCAACAGATAAGCCTGTTTCAAAATGGGCCGAGCTTTGTACAGTCTGGTTAAAAAATCTAACAAAGTAGTTCAGGTAATCTAATCTTTGGTTAAATTATTTAAAATAAAAGAGTTAGAGAATACAGCTCAAAATTGATTTCTAGCTCTTCTTATAAAAATCCTAAATAACCTTATAATATTCTCAATTTGTAGTAAAAATCATGCTTGTATTGTCTTAAGCTCAGACTATAGTTGTTGCTCTGTTAGCCTGGATGGCGGAATTGGCAGACGCAACGGACTTAAAATCCGTTGTCCTTTAGGACGTGTGGGTTCAAGTCCCACTCCAGGTACTTAGCCTCTCGAATTTCGGTTTGGGAGGCTTTTTTTATGATTAAATTAACTCGAGTTTATTATGCCAGAAATTATAAATGTAGATTTCAAAGACCTCACATCTATGAGTGAAGCAGCACTGGATTTCTTTGCTGATGAATTAAATGATAAGAACACTATTTCAATCAATACAGATGATGGCAGTGTTCAGATAAATACTCTTAAAGAATGGGATGACTTCCTTAAGAAGCAAAACTTGGTTAAGCCAGTCATTAAGAAAGACGTTAGGATTTAAACTTTCTTAATCAAATAGATTTTTTATAAGCCTTGTTGTGATTGATCGCGACGAGGCTTTTTTGTTGGGTGAATGGATGTTATTCGAAAAGAGGATGATGTCATTACCTTCATAGAAGTTAAAGATAAATCGGAAATTGAGGAGTTAATACGATCACGAGCAGTAAAAAATCTCAATAATAGTTAAGAAAAATTTAAACTGGAGAGGCGGTAAGGTTGAAGGAGGTAATGTTTTGAGTTGAATGTTAAGCTGTAGATAAGGAGCTAACTCTGAAAAACTTATACAAATTAGGTGGTTGAGGTCCTCCCCCCCCCAAAAAAAAAAGATTAATCCTCAGAATAATTTGAAAGTTTTCAACTTCGTGTGGGATTTTTGACTATCAGTGTCTATGTTTTATACAGTTTTTAATTATTAATTTACTGTCGAGGGCTGTGTAGTGAGACTTCATTGGGTGTTATTTTTATATTTTATCTTTAATTTATCTCTTTTTCCCAATCATATTCAAATAGAAGACTTCATGAATCCGGAAGTTTTTAGCTTAAGTTTTGAGGAATTGAATACAAAATTCAGCCCTAAAGAGAAGAAGTTTAAGTCTAAAACTTCATTATACTTTAACGAGAAAAACTCCATTTACCCTAAGGCAAAAAGGTGGAAGCTTAGATGTAGTACAGACTCTATTCAATATCTAGAATTTGAATTTGAAAATGTTAATCCATCCCAATATGTAGAAGTATTAAATGAAAAATTTGGAACATTCTTTCATTTTAAACAATATACAGTAATTAGCACTGGACGAATTAAAAGAGGGAAAGGTTTTAGTTATTTTTGGGACACAACTAATGGGCTTGCAGTTCATTTACTTCATAGTGATCTTTCCCCAAATCGAATAGCCATTAAGTTTACAGACAAGTTTGCATCCTTAAGCCGTAATTATGAAAAGTTTGATGATCCTGAAGAAAGAAAAAGAATGCTGAATGGGCTCAAACCAAAAGATTCAGAGAATTTAGGCTTACTTATGACAGAAGGTACTTCACAAAAAGTATTTGAGCTTACAACTAATGAATTTCAAAAAAGATTTTCCCAGAACTATTCAGCTAATTGGACCAGTAAGTTAAAGCGTTCGGCAAGGTCTGTTACCCCACTGCAGTTTTATGATACTATCTCTAACGAGTCAATTTTTACCTTTGCAGATGGAAAACTTAAATCCCTCACAGCAATGATTTACAATAAAGGGGACCAACAATTTAATATGACAAAGAAAAAATTTGCCAAAGTCATCAATGACGTTAAGTCTTCAGTTGAGAAGTTAACAGGTGTTAAAGGTCAATTTAAACCTAATGCAGGTATTGCTCGTAATCATTTATACTGGTGGAATACCCAAAATTATTTTATTAAGTTGGATGCTAGTTTCACTCAAACAAGTAAGAGTTTTTCAAGTAATTACATCCGTTTGATGTTTTCAGCTCCAGTTAAGGGTATTAATGCCGCAACTGTAGATAAAATAAGTATTAATACTATATCTCCCTCAGAATTAAAAGATATGGTAGTTAGAGAGCCAAACGGAGCTGTATATATAAGTACTGTTCCTATGGTTGACCAAGGTCAAAAGGGTTATTGCGCTTGTGCGGCTACTGCGAGATTATTGAATTACTATGGGCGCGACATTGATCAACATGATTTAGCAAAATTAGCCAATACAGATAAATTTGGGACAAGCCTTGAGGACTTAAAGAAAACTCTTCAGACGATTTCATCTAAATTGAGACTACATGTTCAGTCAGTCGCAAAATGTTACCTCAGTAGTCAAAATGATGTTAAGCGTTTTATTAAAAAAATTGAGAGGGAATATAAAAAGGAAAAACTACTTTTTAAAGACCCTTTTAAAGCTAAAGATTTAAAAAAAGTTTTTGGTAGTATGTCTGAAAAAGATAGTCGATATAAAGACTTTAAAAAAGGTATTATTGAATCGATTAATGGAGGCAAGCCATTAGTTTGGGCTTTAGCACTTGGAATCATTCCAGAACCAGAAATACCACAAGCAGAAGGTGGTCATATGCGTCTAATTATTGGTTACAATGAAAATACTGAAGAAATATACTACACTGATACTTGGGGTGCAGGGCATGAAAAGAAATCTATGGATATAAAATCAGCCTTTTGGGTTAGTTCAGCCATTTGGGAAGTTCGACCTAGATAAAACCAATCACATACCTTTCTATCATAGGTGTCAGCCTTATAATTATTTATCAATGATTGGCGTATTTTTCTTCTAAAAGTTAGAATTTAATTAAACCATTAACGAATAAGGATATTAGTTTTTTTTATTTCATAAGCCTTGTTTGTTTAATCGCGACACGGCTATTATGTCGTGATTTTGGAGAATATGTAATTAGAATGTAATCTCATAGATCTTGAAAAACGTATTGAGTAAATGTGGTCTATAAAATCCATTAGGATGAGAAGAGTACAGTTGTTTAGTAATTACGAATTTTTGATCATGGTCTTATATGACTTTCTTAAATGATGTAGTGCCCTCATCTAAAAAGCTTCATCTATAATAGAGAAATATGTATATTAGGAGCATTAGGAGAAGCGTTGAAATTGGCCGGCATAACAGAGTTTAATGTTTTTGATATACTACTAAAATCTAATAGCATTGACCCCGGCAAGATGATTATGGAGAATGGAATTAATTTTGAGTCTATTATTGACCTGTACCTTATATCTAAGATCCAAGACTAACTATATTAATAATTAGTTTGACGAGTATTTGTTATTTGCTTGGTCCGTTTGCTATGATCTTACTTTTACTTAAAGACTGAAGTAGGGTGTTGCATTGTTGGTACAATCATTTTCCCAACTAAGTCAGGTAAGTACTTTTTGAATTGCTCAGCTTTTAAAGGTCCATCAATAAACCACCATGTTAGCCCTTTATCCTTTGATACACCGATCGTGTCAATTCGCATATTGTTTACGCTATGATCGTCATAAACTTCATAATAAAGGCGCACGTAAGTTGTTCCATTAATTGTTTGAATCTCCTCAATTTTGCCAAGCTTAATTTTCGATCTATTCTTTTTTTGAGGAAAGAATTCCTTTTGATCCTCTATCATTTTACGTTTGCCTCCTAACTCTTGGACTTTCAACGGACAAGTATAATCGACTACTTTTTCCCAATCATTGTTTTTAGTCGCATTCAGGAGTTCTTGAGCAGCTTGAAGTGCTAGCTCATTAATATTCTTAGCTCTACATGAGCAGAAAATAAAAGTGAAAGACAATGATAAAATTAGTATCTTCATAACAAACCCATATTTTTAGTGATAATATCCGAGATCATGATTTATAAGTCTTTAGGTTTCGTTCTTAGTAAGAGCTTAAACTTTGGGGGTGAATTGTTTTGCTCTGGAAGAATTCGGCAAAGTGTTTATACCGATATAGACACAGGTCTATAGAGCTACTTAGTTTTTATTGAATTCCAAAGTCAAGCTTTTGACTGCGCCAATCTCATCCATATCTTTTTTCTCACTACTAAACCATTTATTGATTTCAAAATTGTATTCTTTTTGATTTTGTTTAGCGTACGAGAAAAGTTTAATGCCCACATCTTTAAGTTGCCACGCGTCGTATCCGTTTACAGTAAGTGTAAGACTCTTAATTTGGTCAATATCTATATCCGAGGTGATCGCATAAGAGTATTTAGCCGCTCTTTCAAAATCATTGAAATCGGCGATATCTAGTCTGTATAATTTTTTATCATTAGAATTAATATAGAAACTTACTTTTGAGTCAGTTCCAGCATCTTTTATATCTGCGGTTTGTGTTACAAGTTGGATTATCGTTTATTGGGGTTGATCTACTAATACTTTGGATTGACATCCTACGAAGAAGATTGACGAGATTAAGAATATAACACTTCTCATTTTTGCCCTTTATTTTAATTAAGCCATAATCTACCTGAGTGTAGTTGTTTTGAGAGACCTTTTTTAAATTTTCTGTCAGATTTCTACTGCTGGTCTAAATATCTTTTAAAAACAGGAAATCGCTGGGTCCATGAGATAATATTTTAGAAGGCAATTAACTCATTTTTATATGTTGGTAAATGTATTGATATTGTCAATGTTTTTATAAATTATATTCGATTTATATAATTGTTTAGGAGGCCTTATCATAGTATCAGCTAATAAAACAAAGGAGCTGAGAAATGGTACAGGAACCTAAACACGACGTAGATATACATGAAGTACTTGGCCGTAAATCAAAAAGTAGAATTAGTTTCTTAAAACCTCTTATTGAAAGAGCCACTGGTCTTTCAAAAGTTAAGAAGGTTTACAATGAGGACTTATCTCATTTGGAAGAAGGGGAGTTTATTGACCAAGCAATTCAAAAGCTGAAAGTTAACTACTCATTGAACAAAGAGCAATTGGCGAATATCCCTCAAGAAGGGCCGGTTATACTTGTTGCTAATCATCCATTTGGTGTTCATGATTCATTATTATTGAGCGCTATTCTCAGAGAAGCTAGACCAGATTATAAAATTATGGCGAACAGCTTTTTCTCAAATATCCGCAATATGCATGATAAGCTTATCTTAGTTGATGCATTTGATAAGCAAAACAGACAGAATGTCAGACCACTTAAAGAGTCTGTGAAGTTTTTGAAGTCTGGCGGTGCGCTTGGTGTATTCCCTGCAGGTTCAGTTTCTCATTTAGAGTTTAATAACCGCCACTTTACAGACTCTGAATGGTCTGAAACTATCGCAGGATTAGTTGAGTTGACGGGTGCGACGGTAGTACCGATCTACTTTTCTGGTAGAAACAGCATAGCGTTCAACCTTGCTGGACTATTACATGATAAGCTTAGAACGGCATTTTTAGCTCGTGAGTTAATGAAGCGCAAAGAAGAGATACAGATAAATATTGGCGCACCTATCAAAGCGGATTACTTAAAGAAAATGCCGAATCGCCGTCAGATGGTCGATTACCTCAAAATGCGTTGTTACCTTTTAGCCGATCAAGGTTCAAATACGAGTGAAGCGGCCTCTAAAACAGTTGTAGCAAAATCCGCTGTAGTAGAACCCTTGTTGCTTGATGAGTTGGTGAATGAAATAAACTCTCTGCCAAGTGAGTGTCACTTACTCGACTATAAAGATTGTAGTGTTTTTTGTGCTAGAGCGAAGCAGATCCCCAATGCTCTTTATGAGATAGGTCGCTTACGTGAGGTGACCTTCAGAGAGGTTGAGGAAGGAACGGGTAAAGACATAGACCTTGATGAGTACGACGAGACTTACCTTCACTTGTTTATTTGGCATCGTGAAAATAAAGAGATAGTTGGGGCTTACCGTATGGGTGAGGTGGATCTATTAACTAAAAAATCATTGAGCGGCTTGTACACGTCTAACTTTTATAAGTTTGATCAAGACTTTATAAATGACCACAAAATGGCTTTGGAAATGGGCCGTTCGTTTATTCGTAAAGAATATCAGCGCAAACCATTTTCGCTACTATTACTCTGGCGAGGTATCTGTAGCTATGTAGCTCGTAACCCACAGTACCGTTTTCTTTTCGGTGCAGTCTCAATGAGCGATGAGTACGATCCGAAATCGCGAGCTTTGACTGCGGCGCTTCTCTTAGACCGTCAGTGCCAATTGGAAGCTAAAACTCCAGTGAATATAAAACTCAATTCTGAGATAAAGAGTTTTTGCTCTAAGTATCACTTTGATAAATCAGAGGATTTATCTGAATTGGTCAGAGGTATAGAAGATGATGGAAAGGATATTCCGGTATTGATTAAGCAATACATGAAACTTGGAGGTCGTTTCCACAGTTTCTGTGTCGATCCAGACTTTGGCAACACTTTAGATGGCTTAATTGTTGTGGACCTGCCGAATGCGCCAACAAGAAACTTAAAACAATATATGGGAGATGCGACTGAGGGTTACTTGGCACACCACAACAGATAAGGGCGAAAAAGCGAACAAGTAATTGTTCGCTTTTTTTGCGTCTTTCCGAAAGGTTTAATCTGAAGGTTCGTATGCTTAGTGTGTTAAATGTAATTAATGTTAGGTGTGCGAATGAATAAAAATGTATTTTTGCTGACTATACTAGTCGGTATCTTTAACTTTCAACAGAGTTGGGCAGTCGAAAAGCCCAATATAGTTTTCATAATGGCAGATGACCTTGGTTATGCGGATATAAGTCCTTATGGCCAAGACAAGATATCTACTCCTTATCTACAAAGCATGGCAGAGAAAGGTATACGTTTTACTCAGCACTATGCCGGTAGTAATGTATGTGCACCTACTAGATGTACTTTGATGACTGGATTGCACCAAGGCAAGGCATTTATTCGTGGCAATAAACAGTATGAAAATGGTGAAGGTCAACTACCTATACCGTCATTTGCTTATACAGTTGCAGAAGCTCTGAAAAGTGTTGGTTATACTACAGGCATGTTTGGTAAGTGGGGGCTTGGCAATCCTGGTACAAGCGGAGACCCACTCAAACAGGGTTTCGATCACTACGTTGGTTATACTGACCAAATCCGAGCACATAACTTTTTCCCTGATTTTCTACTTAAAGATGGAGAGCGAATTCCTCTCGACAACGAAGTTAAGTATCTTAGTAAGAAAGCTTGGCACAAAGGAATCGGAAGTTATTCAACGGGTCAAAATGTTTACTCACATGACATAATTGTTGATGAAGCATTTAAGTTTGTTGAAGCGAATAAAGACAAACCATTTTTTCTTTACTTACCATTTACTCTGCCGCATGACAATGGCGAAGCTCCGGTCCTATATAATGAAGTGCCAGACTTTGGCAGTTATAAAGTGAAAGAGCGTTGGAGTTTAAATACTAAAGGTTATGCCGAGATGGTGACTCGTTTAGATAAAAGCGTTGGGCAGCTCAATAAACTTTTACAGAAATTAAACATTGCTGATAATACTCTAGTCATCTTCACCAGCGATAATGGTCCTCTATTGCCAAGGACAACTCAGAAAGACAGACTGTATACAGACTTCTTTGACAGTAATGGCATCTATAGAGGTCATAAAAGAGACTTCTATGAAGGTGGAATTCGCATGCCATTTATTGCTATGTGGCCAGGCAAAATCAAACCCGGTGCAGTTAGCGAACATATAAGTACACATTGGGATTTCTTTGCAACAGCGTGTGATGCTGCAGGAGCTTCTATTCCTAAAGACATCGACGGTATCTCATATTTACCCGCATTACTTGGAAATGATAAAGCACAGTCTCAGCATAAATTTTTGTATTGGGAAGGAAATGGCGGAGCCGATGGTGTCGCAATAAGAATGGGTAAATGGAAAGCTGTTATTCCAACAACTAAGAATGTGAAGCAACTTAAGTTCGAAATATACGACCTTGAAAAGGATCCTGAAGAGCAAAATAATATTGCCGACAAGCATCCTGAGCTACAAAAGAAGTTTATCCAACTGACCAAAGATGCTCGAGTTCCTTCTAAACACTTTCCAAAGCCACTTTTGGATAACTAGAAACCTTTAGAACAGTAAACTTCCATCAGACTCAATGGTCTAGTGAGTTTGTACTGTTGAGAGTGTCCGTCCATAAAAACGACGGGCATTCGACCATCTATATGCCTATCTAGTGAGAAGACTTGTTTCCACGCCGTTCCATAATTTTCCCAAGTATCGTATAAACTCTTGTTACTTCCTGACCAAACATAACGAGTATTCCAAGTGTCGATGTTGTCAGAGTCCATCATCATCATTGTTTTAGACGGATCTCCTACGGCACTTATTTTTCCTCCAACGTATTTTTGATTTTCTGTGTAGGTTGTAAATACATTGAAGTTTGGAGCGTAAGAAGTCATGGTATTTGGGGGATCGTCATTACCCGAAAAGTTCACATCTATAGTTGGTATCTCATTTGTATCTGAAGGGCAAAGAAAAGCTTTCATGTTTGTAATGTCTTGAACACTTTCGGTGTGTTGATTCATGGAGTTTTTGGAAGGGCTTGCTCCTGTAAATATAGCGATATTTCCCATATAACCTAAGTTTTGCCCCTGAATGTTGTGACTCCCTTTAGATTTACTTTGAGAATCCCCTTGGCAGTTGCCAGATGGTCCAACTATGCCGTTAAAACTGGTAGATATAGAAATAGTCGAGAGACTCATCTGGCGTGTATTCGACAGACAAACAGCGACTTTACTTATTTCCCTAGCTTTACCTATAGATGGAAGTAATAAACTTACGAGAATACCAATGATGGCAACAACTATAAGAAGCTCAATTAATGTGAAGTCCAGTCTTCGATTTTGCATGTATTACCTCCAATATTTAAAGATACTACGGCGTTGCTTTCGAAGCAATTGACAACTTAGAAATAAAAAAGTCTCTAAAGAAAACCTTCTTTAGAGACTTGGTGTTTTAGAGAGGTTGTTTAGACGAGCTTCTCTAACTCGACAAATTGACCTTTAGCAGAAGACTCAAGTCCCTTAACTGCTAGTTGTATACCTTTAACACCGTCTTCTAGTCCCCATGAGTATTCCTCATCGAAAGCAACGTGTTTAAGGAAAAGCTCCCACTGAATTTTAAATGCATTGTCATAGACTTTATTATCTGGCATTTCCTGCCATGAGTCATAGAAGTCGATTGGGTTATCTATATCTGGATTCCAGATAGGCTTAGGCGTAAAGCTGTCGCCCTGAATAACACAGTTTCTGAGGCCTGCTACAGCGGAACCTTTGTCGCCGTCCACTTGTATAGTAAGTAGATCATCGCGACGAACTCTTGTGCACCAAGAAGAATTGAACTGACAAGTTATGCCTTGGTCAGTTAAGAAAGTAGCGTAAGCTGCGTCATCGGCAGTACACTTGTACTTATTGCCATTTTCGTCGATTCTTTCATCGATGTGAGTTGCAACGTGACAAGATACTTTTTCGACATTGCCAAAAAGGTTGTCGATAACATAACGCCAGTGACAAAGCATATCGACAGCCATGCCACCGCCATCTTCTTTGCGGTAGTTCCATGAAGGACGCTGACACTCTTGCTCATGACCTGTGAATACCCAGTAGCCAAAGTCACCTTTTACAGAATGAATCTTACCAAAGAAACCCGTGTCAATTAAGTACTTAAGTTTAAGGAGGCCAGGGAGCCAAAGTTTATCTTGAACTACACCGTGCTTGACGCCGGCTTTGTTAGCTATTTCGCAAAGTTCTATAGCTCCTTCAAGTGAAGTAGCAGTTGGTTTCTCACAGTAGATGTGCTTACCAGCAGCTATAGCTTTCTTTATGTCGTTAGCTCTTCTGTCTGTAGTTTGAGAGTCGAAGTAGATCGTGTAAAAAGGATCTTCTAGACACTCGTCGAGGTTGGTCGAGATCTTCTCTATACCGTGCTCATCTGCGAGAGCCTGAAGTTTCTTTTCATTTCTACCAACAAGAACAGCTTCGATCTTGATAGTTTGACCATTTTTAGCGATAACTCCACCTTGTTCACGAATAGCTTTGATTGAGCGAATCAAGTGTTGGCGAGTTCCCATACGGCCGGTAACGCCGTTCATAATAATTCCGATAGTAACGTCTGACATAATATTTCTCCTCTTTAAATTTTCTTAACTGTGTTTTAGGTACGAATCGATCATGAGGTCTAAAAACTCATTTTGATCAATATCCCAGTATTTCTTTGAAAATATCTCTATTTCATTAAATCCATTAAAGCCTGTATCTTCAACCCAACCACGGATTTGTGGAACATTGATGATGCCTTCTCCCATAAGTCCTCGATCTTGTAACATGTCTTCCATATCAGTTTTCCAGTCACATACATGGAAAGAAAAGAGTTTGCCAAGATCAGCACAGCGCTGTATTTCTTGCTGAAGCTGCTCTTCCCACCAAACGTGGAAAGCGTCTAGGGTTACACCTACGAAAGGGGAGTTTATACGCTCTGCCATATTATTAGCAGATCTCAAAGAACTCACAGCAGAACGGGTATCAGCATACATTGGGTGAAGAGGTTCTATACCGAGTCTTACATTGTTCTTTTGTGCATGTTCGGTAACTTGGTGAATGCCGTCTTCGATCATTTTTACATTTTCATCAATGGTAAAACCAGGAGTTGATCCACATACTAGAACAACAAGATCTGTGCCTATAGCAGAGGCTTCATCGATACAGCGTTTGTTTTCGTCAATTGCATCTTGTTTTTCTTTTACTGTCTTACCAGTAAAAAAACCACCACGAACTAGTGAAACAGGAGTTATACCAGAATCGAGGATACGGCGGTTAACATCATTTAAATTTTGATTTTCGATAACATTGCGCCAAACGCTAATACCACCGATACCTTTAGCAGAGTAGTTTTTGAGGCATTCATCTAAAGACCAAGGCTTGTTGGTCATCGTATGAAT
>JAJPOQ010000113.1 GCA_021232515.1 Lentisphaeraceae bacterium | reverse complement strand
GTAAATTGGTCGGTAAAACCAGTCCATGAATCAACTTCGACTAGCAGGTCGGTAATTTTGATCTTTGGTAGTTCATTGTATATTTCTCTAATAATACTTTTAGCTTCATCGGGAATAGTATTACCTTGATAAGGTTTAATTGACAGGCGACCATTTTTTATAAGCACATCTTCCGAGCTTTTGTTTTTAAAACAACTATTCGCTTCGTCAAAGCTGGTATTTAATAAATTTAATCGTGACTCGATGTATTCATCATAATTAACAGCAATGGATAAGGGTAAGTCATGATTTTGAGCTAGTTCTTTAAAGAGGGATTTACTTAATAAGTATCGTTCAAAGTCTTGGTAATTCAGGCTTCCTGTAACCCAAATATCTCCAGAGCGTAAACTATTGCGGAGTTCGCTTAATACACACAACTCATAATAATGCCGGTTAATTTGTCCATTTTCAAAAACAAAGGCAGCCCATTGGTTATTTACAAAACTCGTTGGTACATCATCGGTTATTTTCCTCTTACCTGGGGTAGTGGAAGCGAAGCTGCTCTGAGAGGCAAAGTAGCTTCGCTTCCACTACCCCAAAACAAGGTCATATTGAATTTATGAGTGGGACAAATGATCCCTTTATGTAAGATGACCCAATGGACTTCAGCCAATCTTAAATTAATGAAAAACTGGCATTGTGAACGTAGAGCTAATATACTAATTATATTATTGAGAATTCTAAAGATAAATCAGGACTTTCACCCTTGCGTAAAAAACATTTCACTCTCATAGAACTACTAGTGGTTGTTGCTATAATCGGCATCCTTGTAAGTATGCTTTTGCCAAGTTTATCTCGAGCCCGTGAAATGGGTAAGGCGGCAGTTTGTACTTCTAATCAAAAACAACTTGGTATCGCAACAGTCAGCTACTTCGGCGATTTCGACGATATTTTCCCATTTGGTATGACAAATGACATACAGAATTGGGGCGGAACGTGGCCAAATACTGACAGTCAGCCACCACAACAGGTTATCTATCCATATGTTGATAATAAAGAAGTTTATGTCTGTCCAACAGACGAAACCCCTGAAAACTTCAGTTGGTGGATGCTTCAAAACCATCCCGATTTAACAAATGCTAGTTATGCTTTTAATGAATGGGCCACTTGGTATTATACTAAGGGACAGAAAGAGATATTCAGAATTTCATATATAAACAAATCGGCCGAATGGATAATGTTGGCGGATACATGGCATACTGTATCTGGTCCCGGCAACTGGCTTTTTAGTCCTACTGAAGCTTCACCAAGAATTGACTGGTATCATCCAAATACAAGAGTTAATGCACTGTTTGGCGATGGCCATGTAGAAAGAGTTAGTGCTTTTTCCGGACCGACTCATTTAATTGGTAACAATTAAAAAATTGCGGCAAATTTATAGGCCTTTGTGGTATCCGTTCTACAAACACCTAATGGACTTCAGCCAATCTTAAATTAATGAAAAACTGGCATTGTGAACGTAGGGTCTTTTTACATAAAGGTACAAAAAGCGACATAAGACTTTATACTACATTAAGGCTCCTATAACGACTGGATAACGTCTAAATTTTCACTCTTAGAGTAAGATTACTTAGATCATAGAGTATAACATAGCATGAAATGCAGGGTAATCGCCTCAAAACTCGTACGAGGGGTTTCTTAGAAAAACCACTTCCACCAAATTAGTGACATCTAGAAAACGTTTTTTTGGGAAGCCAATAAATTTTCTTCCCATTGTAAATAAGTAGCTTACATATATCACTATGTCGCTTTTTGTACCTTTATGCAGTAGAACCCAACTTGGGCAACCATTCGATATGCCCGTAAACAGAATAAAGACGTGTTCATGGTTCCAGGGGATCTTTAATTCATCTACTGTTTTGTTTGAATTCTCTTACTCTGAAAGCAACTTAAGCACGTATAAATATTTTTAGAATTTAGGGTCTTTCTGCATAAAGGTACGTAAAGTCCCACGTCATTTTTCATAACTTCCCTAACCAGTGTATTTTTTGAAAATTTCGTATTCCCAAAATACCTTCATTTAAAATATCACTTTTTTGGTAGACAGAATTCCCTGTGAATCTTTCATCTTATTTTCGGAGAAATCATACTCTCCAAGAAGGTTAATATGAGCCCATGAAATTGGAGAGTGATTTTTTATTGCAGTCATCAATGTCTCCTTTTGATTTCCTTCTGGAAGTTTCTTTAATCGTTTCTCTAAGAACATATAATTCCAACAGATTATAGCATTCTTAATGAGTCGGTTACATGATTCTGTTACTTCTTGTTCCTCTTTACTTCCTTGCTTATACTCACGAGGGCTTCCTATAGCAACAGCTCTTGTAAATTTGTTTGCTAATTCGACTTTGTTTAACTGTTTTTCAATAGCCTGCCTAAGCTCCAGGTCATCAAGATACTTAAGAATAAAATCACTCTTAATAATCTGTCCAAAAGCTTTGATAGTTTTGTACAATTCATGTTGCTTAGAGTAAGAGTTTAACCGGCGGAAAATATCTGAGGCTGTAGTTTCCTTGAGTTTGATTGTGCAGACTAACCTCAATAAATCATCCCAGTATTTACATATCAGATTTTCATCTACGTATTTGCTGGCCTGAACACTCCATTTAGGGTCTTTTTCGATTCTTCTAAAAGTGTAAAGTGTTTGTCTCTTCAGGTTTTTGATTCTCGGAGCATATGAAAAACCTAAAATGTACGCTATACCAAAAATGGCTTCGCTATAACCATGCGTATCAGTTGAGTGTATATCGGATTTAACAACATCATTATGCATAAGTCCATCAAGCACATAAGCACTTTCTCTGTCAGCTGCACTGAAAACTAAAGAGTACCAAAGTAGATTCCTTTCATCTATGAATGAATAAGCCGTTGAAACTTGTTCTTTCCCTCCATATTTAAAAGAATAATTGGCATTCAGTGAGTCTGCTCTAACAGTAAACTTTTGACCATCACTTGCAGTATGAAGTTTATCTTTATTCTTTCGATATAAGTTAGGCAGCTCCATTGTATCCATAAATCGAACGATACGATCATTAGCCGATCTTAAATTATCTAAAGAAAGGTACCAATTAACAGCATGTTCAATTTCATTTTCAGAAACAGATGTAGAAATTTGAGCCATTTTTCGAGTTCCAATACCACAACCCAAACCCACTATACTGGCAAAAATTGACTTCTTTGAAGTAGTCCTTGTTCTCCTTTGTTGCCAGTGTCCAATTTCTTCCATAAAATTACAGCTTTCGTTTACAGTATAAAGAATTTCTGTTAATGGAATGAACTGAGTTTCAGGGAAATATCCTTGCAAAGGTTCATGGTCTTCTTCATCCTTTGCTGGAGTAGTAATTATGAACCCTTTTTCAAGCTTTTTGAAGTATGGGTTTTTCTTTGAAGAGATTTCTTTATTCGTGTGTTTATAGCTTGTTGATAGGGTTTTATGGAGGACGCTCAAAACTTTCTTTGGACTCTCAAAACTTTGCATATTTGCTTTTCTGAGGAGGTCACTCCTATTTTTTATCCAACGGTCTTTGTTGATCAAATATTTGTCTAAAGGTTGGTACTTATATGAACTGACCAAGTTTAACATCCCCGATTTAAGAGAATTAGCTATTTCACAGAAAAGGAAAACTTTGTATAAAGGCCGGCTAAATTCACCACTTTTGTTTATCGCTACCAGTTGCTCTTCTGACAAGAATCCTTTAGGGAAGTTGTCATCCACTCTGCCATTCTTTTCTTTATAACATTGAATGGCTTTCAGTAGAGCTGTGGCGCCTTTTTCTGATGAAAAGTTTAATATCTTGATGATTTGGGAAGCTCGGTTTTGAAGGCGTTTGGCTCTTGACTCCATAATTTTCTCATGATCTACGGAGGAAAAGCTATCTTCTAGCAGAACCTTAGCTTCTTCAACTTCTAAATGATTGTCTTTACGAGCAAGCAGTTCTTTAATATTAAGTACTTTTTTAGCATCGCTGAATGAGCTTTCTGTTACATCTTTTATGGACTTTATAAGACCCAAATTTCCATCGACAGATGAGATGAACTTTTCTACGTTGTCAGCCTGGACTTTTCTTCTTTCATAATGCTGTTCTTTAGATTGTTTTTGGCAAGCATTTTGAAAGGTCTTTACTACTGTCAAAAGTATATCAACCAGATTATCTTGAAGGCGATAAAACTGATGCGAAATGAATGCCAAAATATGAAGGTACCGGCTACTATCTGACCGTTGTTTAAGTTGAAATATTTTAGATTTTAGAACACTTCCAGCAAAATATTTAATCCCTTCACGGGGTAGTGTAAGCGAAGCTGCTCTGAGCGGCAAAGTAGCATTATTCATGCTCGGATTCCCATTCTTTCATCCATCCTCAAGTCGAAATTGCCGTATGGGTTAACATGGAAATAAATTAATGGGTTCAAAGCTCTGTAATCTTCAGGAAAAAATTTACCTCGCCATTTATCTTTAGAAAGAATCTCCT
>JAJPOQ010000108.1 GCA_021232515.1 Lentisphaeraceae bacterium | reverse complement strand
CCTCACTTTTTTGCCAATATTTTTATGGAAAATCCCCCAGACCCCCTGGAGGATAGAGAGTTAGAAAGAATAAAACTTACAGCTCTGACGGCTGACGTTTATTCATTCATAACTCTCTTATATAGCAATAGGCAAATAGTTAATTAGGCGATAGTGTGCCAGGTAAATAGTGGGATCGTTATCACAATAAAGCTCCGAGTAAATTATTGAGCTTTTTCGAAGATGTAAATCTGATTTGGCTCGCTGACTACATAAAGCTTGTCATTTTTAAAAAGAATCCCTTCTGGCTGCTCAATGCTATCACTTAAACCATTTAATCCAGAAGAAAACAAGAGTCTACCTTTTTCTTTCTGTTGATCATTTAAAAACAAAGCCATGTTTGAGTCGTCACTTAAAAGTACTGGGTTATTTTCATGAAAAGTCATGGAAGAGATATCTCCGACTTCATGGCAAATTAATGAATCTTTCATGATCTCATTTCCGATCAATTCTCCATCAATGAAGTTGACTTCAAAAAAGCGAATTGGATATTTTTCAGAAGAGCACCAAAGCTTATTTGAAACGCGATCGTAAGCAATACTTTCAAGACCTTTATTCTTCTTGAAGTCACCGGGAGCCGTCCAAGACTGAACCACATTCTTCATACTAATTTCAAGATCCGTAGGAAGAACTTTAATGATCAAGACTCGATTCTCGACTTCTTCAACCACGGCAAAAAGATCATCCTTAATCCAAGCGATGTCCTCTGTATCTTTGATTTCCTCACTAAAAGGCAAGCTTCGCAGTTTACGTCCAAATTGATCTATCTCTATAAGTAACTCGGGGGAATTGTTCACCACCCAAAATGTCTGTGAAGATTCAGAAAAAGTGATTCCAGATAAATCCTCTATTCCTTCAATTGTTTGAACTTCCGAGAGTTGATAAGCATGGACTGTTTGAGGCTTACTTGTGTAACTAGACAAAAAGAACATTGATATAGCCAACACCAAGAACGAGTGTGTTTTAGTCATTTATTTTCCTTAATTTTTGACAGCTTACCTGCCTTCTATTAAGGAATTCTTAGGAAAATATTAATTTTTAAATTTAAAGCAGAATTTAACTAAATCTTCACTTTATTCTCTCTGCAGCGTATAAGGTATCAACTAAAATGCCTGGGGCATAGTTAGAGTCATCTCCTAAAAACTCTTGAACAACCAAACCTGGTCCTGAGTCTTTTTTACTACCGGCTTCTAGTAATTCTACATCGTGCATCAACAGTAATCCCCCGACCTTCACAAAGTCTTTCCAGTTTTTTACGTCAGCTCTTACGCCTTCATAACTGTGATCTGCATCTACAAAAACTATATCTGCCTGTTCTTGCCAAGTTTTAACCACTTCGGTTGTATAACCTTGAGTTGGTGTCAGTTGATGTAAAACCCCAGCTCTTTCCATATTTCCTTTAAAAATATCTATAAACTTCAAACCTTCCTGAGCCTGTCCTTGGATAAACTCTCGAGTGTCGCCAAAAACACTTGAGCCATCACCTTCCCAGGCATCGACGCAGTAGATCTTTGCATTGGGCTTATTTTTAAGTGCTTTGGCAATGATCATACTACTCAAGCCAAAACAACTCCCTAGTTCAACAATGACTGGTGCATCACTTTCAAGTGACTGAATAGTTCTATATAGAAAACCCGATTCATACAAAGTAAACCAACCTTTTGAGCCACATTGATAACCTAAGTAGGCCATAACTTTTCCTAAACTTTCTAGGGCTAGCATATATTCTGAATTGTTATCAAGTATTTCGCAAAGTAGATCAATGGCTTTCTCTGCTCTACCACACATGGCACAACAAAGTGCATACTTGCAACGAATCTCTAAATTGTCCGGCTCTGCACGAACGGCTTTATGATACAAAGAAAGCGCCTCTTTAGGCTTTCCAGAGTCCTCTTTTAACTCGGCAAGTTTTACCCATTCGCCTACCAAACATTCCTCATTCACATCTGTTTCACTTAATATTGCCACTTGGATCACCTTAATTATCTTTTTAACAGAAATAAGCGCACCTCTTATACCAACAAGGATTTTAGGGAATGATGCATGGACCTAGCCACATAAGATTTTTCAAATAAAAAAATAATTTTATGAGAGGATAATCTATTAGAATCTAAAGACTGATGTTAGAGTAGATTCTCCAAAAAATTTAAAAAGGATGTTGGAATGGGCTTCTTTGATAAAATCAAATCAATGAAAAATGTAATAACTGGTGGTGCTGCAAAAGTTTATGTCGATGCAGAGACTCCTAAAATCGGTCAGCCTTTTAATATTACTGTTAGGGCACAATCACAGGGAAGTGATGTAAAGTACGATCGCGTTTATCTAACAATTCGTGGTCAGGAGGAAATCGAAGTTCCTGATACTGATGTCATCTATGATAGCGATGGCGAATCTCACAGAAAAACTGAGACTGTCTATGCAAGCCATACTACTTTTGAACAAGAGATGACTGTATCTTCAAGTGGTGAAATAGATGCTGATGCTTCTGACGAATGGACAATCGAAGTCAACATTCCAGAATCTGCTCCACCTCAATACAAAGGTCGTTACTCAAGCCACTATTACGAAGTTTATGCTGGTCTCGATTGTTTTGGCAATGACCCAGACTCAGGTTGGGTTAAACTAAACATCTAAAAACACTAAAGGCCGCTAGATTTCAGCGGCCTTTATCAAATTGCATTTTCTAAAGTTTATTTCAGTTTCGCGACCAAGCCTTTTATCCTAGCCTTTTCAGAGTCATCTGCCAAAGCTGCAGTTCTGTTAAGCAAGTCTTTCTTTTCATCAATACTCAACAGTGAATTACCAATCAAACTAGAAAGGCCTCTAGTCATCAGAGTTCTCTCTGAGACCGCTAAAGAACTCGTCATTTTCAATAGTGCCTCGACATCATTAATTGACGACCATTTAGCTAAAGAGCGCATAGCTTCTTTTTGAACAACCGGCGAGCCTTTTTCATAGAAACTTTGTAAGCCTTTAAAGGCTGCATTTCCACCAAGGCGACTCAACACCTGAATAAGGGCGAGATTTGACTTTGCACTTGCATTCATATTCACAGCCTTTACAACTTGATCGGCAACAGCATCGACATTACTCAAAGACGCCGTTACAAGAGCTGCTTGATAACCACGCATTTGCGACGAAGAACTTGCTTTCGCAACCATCGTCAACAATTGTGGAACTTGTCTTTCTTCGGCTATGCCTTTCAGAGCACTAAACGCGGCTTTACTGACCTTTTTATCCGCATCCAAAGTGGCAGCTAAAACGAGGTCTGCATTTGCACTATCACTCTTACCTGCGAGTATCGCCAAGAGTTTAATCTTGGCTGAGTCATTTGCACTTAAATAAACTTTTCGGATTGATGCAGACGATTGATCTGTTGGAATTCGGGATAAGGCCTTCACTGCTTCGGATTGATCTTTAGTGGTACCATTCAAAACCAAATCAAGTAAACCAGGAACTACTAAACTTGCACTTACTTCTATACTCAGTCTAGCGGCTTGAGTTCGCACTCCCTCATCACTGCTTTTTAAAGACTGCGCAACTAAGTTCGATGCATCTTTATCGCCTCGATTTAGCACAACCTTTAAAATTAATTCTTGAGTATACGGTTTAGCTTTAGTAAATAACTGAATTAGCTTCGAGTTCACACTCGTATCCGTACTGTGCTCTAGCAGTCTAGACACTCCTTCCGCTACACGATCGTTTGAATCTTGAAGGTCTTCAATTAAATCACCAGTAAAAGAGTCTCCACGAATTTCAGCCAAACTAGAAAGGCCATTTACGTAAAGGTGAACATCTTTATTCTTATCTAGCTTTGATAAAATACCTAGACAATGATCGGCTGCATCGTCCTCATCACTTTCAGCTAAATTTCGTGCATAGAGGAAGTTCCAAGTTATTACTTTATTACGCCAAAATCCTTTCTCTTTAGAGATCTGAGTCATTAATTTTTCGGCAGAATCGGAATCACCAATATTTGCCACAGAACGAATAGCAGCATAACGCAAAACTTTGTCTTGCGAAGTCATCAATACCTCTAGAGTTTCTAAAGAATCGGATGACCTTATCGAACCTAGAGCCTTCACAACTGCGACTTTAGTTTTTCCTTGAGAGGTCGGCAAAGCTTCATTCAACACAGTCTCTGCATCAAAGCCGGCAGTGTGAATATACTGCATGGCCATAACCGCATGGGGACCAACTGCGTCATTTTTGATAAATGTACTCAAAGCTTCAAGCGCATCATCTTGTCCGATCAACTTCAACTCATGAACAAAGAAAATCTGACTCGAAGTGTCTTTGGACTTCTTCAGCGCGAAAATTAAATCTGCTTCATGCTTTTCTCTAAGTACTTCATCCGTTGATGCTCGATGTGTTGCATTTCTCAAAGCAACTCTTGCTGCCGAATCATCCTTACCTTTTCCCCAAACATGTACTTCTTTTGTTAAACTTTCGTCTGGCACATAAGTGCTACAAGAAGTTAAGGCCACAAAAGATATGGCAGCGAGAGACTTTAAAGCTGTCATTCTTAAATTCATTGGACACCTCCATCAAGATTCCACGGTCCTCGCATCGGCTGATGAATGTAACGATTGGCCTCTTCATCATTGATAAATGTCTGAGTCTCTGGATTAAAGTGCAAAGTTCTATTTAAACGAATAGCTGTGATAGCCATATTCAGCATAGTCGTTGAGCGGTGACCATTTACTTCATTTAGAGCAAACTTGGTTCTATTTCTCACACATTCATGGAAATCACCATTTTGATGCTCAACATCTGGCATGGAAGTCAACATCTCCCTAAGTCTTGGAATAGTCGAACGGAAACCTTTATAGATCTTACCTTTAGGCCCTTCTATATAAGGCGCGTCAACCATAGAATTATCGCCATCGAGAATTATCTGCGTACCATCGGCATAAGTATAAGTCACTTTTCGCCAATTTTTTACGGCATCTGGATGTTGCGGATCGGTATCCACCTCAACTTTAACTGGACTCGTATGATCTTTATCTAAATAATATTGTACAGGATCAAGATAGTGCATGCCCATGTCTCCCAAACCGCCACCATCATAGTCCCAATACCCACGAAATGACTGATGAACACGATGAGCATTATAAGGCTTGTATGGGGCAGGCCCTAGCCAAAAATTATAATCTAATTCCTTAGGAACCTCTTGTGGCTCAAGATTGTACTTACCACTCCACATGTCGATCTTCCAATTAAAACCTTGGTGCTTACCAATAACTATTTTAAGAGGTCCACCCAAGATCCCGCTACGAACGACTTTCTTTATCTCATGAGCAGTTACCCCAGAGCCATAAAAACGGCTTCCGAGCCTGAACCAAGTATTAATTCTGAAAATTGTACTATTTCGCTCACAAGCCTCGATCACCTTCTGACCTTCACCTATCGTTCTTGTCATCGGTTTCTCACACCAAACATCTTTACCCGCATCCGCTGCAGCTATAGCATGAAGAGCATGCCAATGTGGAGGTGTAACAACACTTACTATGTCGATATCGTCACGAGCAACCATCTCTCTATAATCATGATAAGTGTCGACATCAAAACCTTGTTTTTTACAGGTTGCAACACCCTTCTCAAGCTGTCGTTTATCGACATCACAGATCGCTAATATCTTCGACCCACCATAGCGCATATGAGACTGCGCCATACCGCCACTACCTATAATAGCTCTTGTAAGCTGTTCACTTGGTGGTATATATCCCTGACCGCCAAGTACGTGGCGTGGAACTATATTAAATGTAGTCGCTGCTGCGGCTGCACCTTTCAATAAGCTTCGACGACTTAGATTATTTGCCGACATCTATAAACTCCTCTAATTGGATACTACTCAAATTAATGAGTAAATAATACAAAATTCTTCACACAAACACATGTCAAAGATCACAATCTAGTATCTTTTGGTTAACTAAATAATATACTAAACTGGCCAAATATCTTTCAACTATTGCATAATTTCAAGGTTTTCAACAATTTTAATAATTGTATGTTTTGGTAATTCACAAACCCTAGTGAGTTTAATAAGGTGATGTCAGTATTTTTTATTTAAGAAAACAAATTTTAAATACTCACACCTTCTCCAACACAAAATATCCTCCTATTAAAGTGAGGTAACAGAACTAATCAGAACGAACAGTCTCGCAGTTCCAGCATATATCGAACTGATCTTCTATCAATTCTTCGCAAGAAACACACTTCCAAGTTTCCCCAGAAGGTTCAGCTCTAAATTTTTCATAAACCGCCACTGCCCTATCGTAGTCCACATCATCAACATATATTTCTGCATAGCAGTCTGGAAGAGGTATTTCGCCTGATAGCTGTGCCAAAAATTCATTATTCAGATGGTATGATATTTCTTCTTTATCAAATACAGCTCTTATTGCCTGTATCCGATAAACGTCTGGTGATGTCTCAATCAATTTCATAGAAGTCCCCCATAATTTAATATCAATATAGAGCTTTTATGAAGATTTACTGGATTAGAAAGGAATGGTCGGAACGACAGGAATTGAACCTGCGACCCCTTGTCCCCCAGACAAGTGCGCTACCAGACTGCGCTACGTTCCGCCAATTATGCCTTATCTATACTCCTCAAATTCGTGCTTACAAGGCCTTTTTTCAAGCCTAAATCAAATATAAATTAAGTTTTGCGCAAAAGACATAATAAGAATAAATATTACTCTATTACACCTTAAGAGATAAAATAGACAATTCACCACCTTCTCCCCCAAACCTCCCCCAAAATTGATATATGCGCAACTTTTGAGGCATATCCCCCAATTTATTTTTTAGACGACCTCTTGAGATTTAACATCTCCTGTTGATATAATTAAATATGGGATCATGAGGTGTCAAACCTGTAAAATAATTGGGAGACCGCAATGGCAACAAACTTATCTCAAGCAGACTTAGCAGAACTTCTTCATGAAGCTATTAAATACAATAACTATTCTAGAGTAGAATATTTAGAAGCTGAGATCCAAGCTAAAAACCCGGATCCTGTAACAGATTTCTTCTCCGATCACTATATTACAATCACTCATAAAGAAGCCGCATCGATAGGTTACTGGTATGATATCATGGCTGAAGATGCGGTAGAAGCCTGGAAAAAAGGATTTTTGCAGATCTATCCAAATTCAGATGGGGGCTTCTTTTGGGAATTTAAAAATACAAATGTTATCGACCATCTTAGGTTCAAGAAAAAACTTGCTACAGATAAATGGCTTTCACTCTGGTATAAACTCAACCCGAAACGATATTTTGAGCGCAAAAATCTCAGAATAGGAAAAACTATAGTCCTGGAGCTTGGGATAAAACTAAAAAATCGCACAAACATAGTGACTGCTTTTAACGAGCTAAAAGTAGGCCAGCCAAAGACAGTCCAAAACATCCTCAATGAAATGATAAATGAATTGAACGAAACATCAGGTCTTAAGAATACTTTTGAAAAATATCCAACATATTTCCCTAAAGTTCACAATCACTTGTTATTTGGCGGTGAAGGCGCAAGAGACCTCTCTGTGTCACTCAAAGAATATGCAAATGCTATGGAATCTGACGAGCTAAAGGAAAATATTGTCATCTAAATCGCACTGTAACATTTTGTTTGTTACTGTGCATAATGAATGTTATTCCTGTTAAATTTCGAGTACAAGATCAGGCCTAAAATCTGGATTCTCACCTCTTCCTACATATCCACGAGGATTGCAAATTACCCTAGTTTTATCAACCAAATAATCTGAAGAATTATGCATGTGCCCATGAATCCAAAGTTCTGGAGAATGCCTTTCCATAAAACTCTCTAGATTGCTGGCAAATGCCGGTGCTAAGATACTTATTTTGTGTTCCTGAGCACTTGAGATATGAGAAGGTGCATTGTGAGTAACAATAACAGTTTTACCTTGATTATTTGCCAATTCCTTATCTAACCACTGATATGATACATTGAAGGTATTCAAAAAATCTTGTGCTTTTACTCTTTTGGCATTTTCATCAGAAGGCTGAATTAAACGATAATCATTCATCATCGCCTGAGCATCTATCATACTATCGGGTTGCTTATTGAATAAATTAAAATCACTCCACAAAGTGCAACCAAAAAAGCTAACATCATCTATTTGAACAGATTCATTCTCAAGAAAATGAATATTTGTACCCTCACATAAACCTCTTATTATATATTGGAGATCAGGAAAAGTATGATGATAATACTCGTGATTGCCAAGAACATAAATAACAGGCTTGTCTGTTTGATTTCTTATCCACTCAATCGCCCTTATCCCTACAGAAATATCTCCAGGAAGAACAATGACGTCCGCATCTGTTGTCGGAAGATCAAAAGTCCCAAATTCGAGATGTAAATCTGATAAGATCTGTAGTTTCATATAATCAAAGCCTCCTAATGGATTATACGAATTTGTATAGCTGAATGCTCATTAATCAGCCAACTTAAGCTATAAATCATTTTAAAGGGAACACCAAACAATGGCGAATAATTCTAAACTTAAGAGGCATTGGGAAACAAAACTAAAAGGCGCTGAAAAGAAATCAAAAATGAAATTAAACAAAATAGCGATAAGTCTCAAAAGAGATTAATCAATAATATAGGTGGAGTTCAACTGCTTTGACACCTGCCTGACACACTAATGGATAGATAACTTAAATTTAATCTTTAAGGAATTCTATGAGTCCAAGGAACTAAATAGAAGTCGCCTCTTGGCTTAGGGAGATGTGCTCTATCAAAAATCTTAGAAGATATTTGATGATCTTCGGTAACCTTTACGATCACTAGTTTATTGAAATTTCCAGATTTCTTAACCTTAACAACATCTTTACTCTTGAAAGGAGTAATTGTTTTTACTTCATAGAAGTCATCCAGACAACGTCCATCCGACCCTTGAGCATTTGGAGTATGAAGCTCAAAGCCATATTGCCTTTGCGCAAATAACTCACCTATTTCGCCATAAATAGGCAATGGCCGGTCTGTAAAGTTATAATATTCTTGAGCAACTTTAAGTAATTTTTCGAGTAGTTCACCTTCGTCATCCCATTCAATATGCCTTGTGATTTCATCCCAATGAACGAATTCACCATCATCCCATATTCCTTCTGTCCCAGGAACCATACCTCTATTACTCATAGACTACTTCTTAACTCCCCAATGTTTTCCATCTGGAGTGTAATCATATCGTTTATAGATGAAATCTAGCAATTCATCAAAACTTTTCTCACCTGCAGGAGTCGTAAATTCATAATAAATCTCACCATCAACCGCCTGTCCCCAATCATAACTAAAATCGAATAAGAACATTTTTATTTGTTTTAAAGGATAACTATCCTGTTCTAGCTTTAATGGATTCTTAAGAAAATATTCTATTTCTTTAGTACAATCTGGCAACTTTAAATTTTCACTTTGATGTTTAACATTTGAAAACTTTGCTATGAGCGCATTTTTCTTATGTTTTACAGCATTGGAGATTCCATTATTGTCACAATAGTATGATACAATGTTCTTTAGAATCTTACTTGGAAGTTTCATTGCTGAAAGCATTTTTGAAGCATAAAGAGCCTCATATTTGTTGGTACTTCTAAGCTTTTCCTTAAGTCTAATGATTTTTTCATTAAACTCCTGGTCAGTTTCGGAGGCTATATTTTTGGGAAATTTCTTTACAACTTCTTTTATTTGCCCATCAGGGGAAAGTTGAAAATCTTTAATCAAAACAAAACCAGCTTTTTCAGTTCCATGACTTAATGTCATGAATAATAAGAATATTCCATATATGAATTTCATTATATCGCCCATCTTAGATTCATAACCCTTCTCCATTCAATTTTCATTATAACCAAATTTTATTGATTGCAATTGACGTTTCCAACGGTTTTCAATAGCTATAACTTCTTCTTTTGGAGTATCAATATCGACAGTTTCCAATATTGAATATTGAAAGCCATGAAAAGCTAAACCGCCATTCTGTTTGAATATTTCTTTTAAACCAAGGTTACCACCATGGTAGCTATTTGAGTAATCTCGCCAACGTTGCCAAAAACCTCCTAAGCCATACGCACTACCGACATAATGTTTACCATTCGATAGATCAGTTTGAAGATAGACGCCAGCAACTGAAGACAAGGCAGCCTTCCAGGAGGGTGGTTCTTGTTGAAACATTACCTCTAGTTGAGGACGTGAAAGCAAAACATCTTTATAACTCGTAAAATCAGAAAAAGATAAAGGAGTAGGCTTTATTTCATAAAGCTGTAATAATTCAGAGATTGTTTCGGCATTTCGATACATAGCTCTTGAAGTTATTTTATACTGAAGAATTAAGCGACCTATTAATTCTTGGCCATAATCTGCCAGCTTGGATACATACTTAAATTGGCCATTCGGAAGTGGAGATACATTAATGACTTCATAAACTCCGCTAAAAAGCCATAGATCATTTCGTTGGTAACGAATTAACCCTAAAATATTTTTTCTCTGAAAGTTGCGATTATTCTGAGTTTCTTGCCACTCTTTAAATTCACCTTTAAAGTAAAGATCCAAAGGATCGTCTATACCGTTAAAGACAGCAAAGTGAACTTTGAAGTCCTTAGGAGGAATATTCAATAAATCAAAAACATTCAATCTGGAACTTCTCCGTAGTCTTTAATGATCTCGATACTTGCATTTTCAACGGAGTTCATTTCGCTAATTGCCAAAGTAATTGAAGTATGCCTTCTATGATACTTTTCGACCCAATCGAATAGCTTTGTAGAACACTCATCAATACCTCCATCCAAGCGTTTTACATAACGCTCAGACATAATATATAGATTCCCTAAGTATTTTACTTTTGCCTTAGTCATTACGCTAAAATTAACTCAAAGAGCTTTTTAAGATAAACCTTCCCACCATCATCCTGGAAGAGGATATGCTTCTTCTCGAGCTCTTCTTTAGAGTCTGAATTATTTATCAAATCTCTTTCATCCGTACAAGAGAGGATAAATGAATCAAGAATCATTTGGTCATCAAATTGTTTCTGTAAATTCTTCACTTCTTCATAGAACATTATTTTGGGATCATCTAAGCTCATATTTCTGATACCCTTAGGGTCGATAAAACTTAAATACTCTTTACCTTCATGAATCACCCAAAGTAGAAAGTCTGGATAGAAGTTCGATGCTTTGGCAAAACCGATGCCTTTTGAGGCGCTACTTGAGTTACGCATGAGGTAAATATCTTTATCTGCAAAAAAGGCTTCGTTTTCATTGTAGAACTGCTCAAGATCTTTGATGAAATTATACTCACTTTCTGCTTCCAAACCGAGTGGCCGCATTCGTAACGGTAGCTTTTTATACTCTCGAGCTTCTGAGTACATCAATGGATAAAAAAGGTGCTTATCAAAACAAATTGCCTGAAGGTGGTTTGCTCGCCATCCCTTAACTGCTGGCAAATCCTTTCTCTCTATCATTTCCTGCAACTCTTCAAGGCGTTTTACGTAAATCTCGCCCTCTTCATTAGGGTCTACCTCAAAACTGTATTTATGAATGATATTTGAGTCATTCTCTTCCAGTGGAACAAGATCATAGAAGTCTTGCTCATAAACCTTTTTCAAAGCTTCATAATACTTTTCCGTATATGAACAAAGCAACTGAAATAAAAACTCTTGCCATTTCTTCGCATTCGCAAAGGAAGAAAATAACAATGCCTTTTCAGGAATATAAAGTGTGTACCAGGAATAATCTTCACGAACAAAGCTTTCCAACTTTTGCTTAGATAATTTCAGATTATACCAGTTTTTTTGAGCTTTAAATTTTGCCAGTTCCAAATAAAGCTTATCAAAGTCAACGAAAGCCAACTGTTCGTCTTTAAACTTCCCTTCATTCTTCTGTGCGCTCTCAGCATAGTCTCTACTCATATCTGAATGAAGTGCTTCCAACTTTGGATATAAATCTAAATTAATATGAATTGGCTTTATTTTTCCTACCAACTCTTCCGGAACTTCAAATAGTACCGGCTTCACCTTCGCCTTAAAGCCTTCTTTCGCATTTTCAGAGTTAGCCGGATTCAACTTTAAGGTTTTTAGATTCTTAGGAATGTTTTTATTCGTCGGGAATTCAATTTCAATTATTTCATCACTTGGCGTAATACCTTCTTCCCTTAAGTACTCTTTGAACTTGGCCATATAATCAGCTTTAATTCCAAAGATATTTAAAGTCTCAAGTGCATTTACATAAGTTCCTTTTGGTCGCTCTGACTCCCTTGATCTTTTCAAGGAGTAGCCTTGCCCCTTAAGTCTAACACCACGGCCAAAAAGCTGAATTATCTGCGAGCCTTCGCTTTTACCCATATTTAGTAATCCCATAGTTGAAACACGCCAGGAAGACCAGCCTTCAGTAAACTTTTTAGAACCTACCAGTAAATTAATCTTTGAGTCTTTTCGATTTATATTTCCAAATAAACTATCCAAGGAAAATTCATCTACAGCGGCATCAAGGTCATGCTCTCCACAAGTCTTAATAAATTTTGACGCATCGCCAATATTGATAACACCGAATGGCTCATTATCTCCAAGGCTTAAGGCTATTTCACCGTTATCGCCTTTCAAACTTCTTAGATGTAGAGCTTTTATCGACGAACTGTTAAAGACCTCTTTCAATATACTGACAAACACTTCATCCGCACTTAAACCTTCATAAGCCAACGCTAAAAAGGCTTTTTCAAAAACATTTCGTCCACCAGCATCCAGCAAAATAGCTTCATTCTTTATTAGAGAATCAATACACTTAATGATTCGTGTCTGGTTCTCTGCTTTCATTAAATCTCTCAGAAAGAAAACTATGGATAAAATGTCAGAAACTGAAGATTTATTTGTAGCGGAGTTCACCGTATTTCCAACAAATACCCAAAGAGGCTTCTCAAGGTTAAAATCTCCAACAACTCCACTTTCATTTTTCTTAAAAACATGAATCTGCTGGTAGAACGATAAAAGGCCTGCAACCATGTAGTTGAAGTAATCCTCTTCACTCTTCTCCGTTTTTGAAGTTATATTGAGTATTTTAGATTCTTTACCATAACCATCTTCATAAAAGAACTTATAAGAGTAGTCAAAGATAATACACTTACCGTAGACCTGTTTAGCTATACTCCCTTTTTTGCCCGAGGCCGAAACAGCCTGGCCAAAAGTAGCCGAGTACTCAAAAGAAAAACCGCCTTCACATAGTATTTCTCGTCGTCTTAACCATTCTTCTCCGCTCATTCCCCGGTGGCCTTCATCTATCAATATAAGGTTATTACCTTCGAAGGCTTCAACAGCTATAGTTTTATCGCCATCCTGATCCGCAAGCTTATTGATGTCTATGACTTCTATCTGACCACTAGATTGAGTTTGCTTATCAAATAAATTTGCATAAAAGCCTGAAAGGTTTGCTTCTTGAATGTGCTGATTCGAAAGGCCTTCATTTGGGGTAAGAATAATAACCTTATCGATTTCACCTTTATTATAAAGTGCTTCTTTATAATACTTTTTATACTGAAGTATGTTCACATGTAGCAGAAGAGTTTTACCTGAACCTGTTGCGTTCCAAAACGCCAACTTATTAAGTTCTTCTTTCTGATAGTAAGAAAACTGTTCAGTCTTAGTTCTATTAATATTAAACTTCTCAACCTGCTCATTTAGCTCTTTAATGAGTAAATCAAAGCGATTAAAATACCAATCTAAGTAAATCTCTGTAAATAAAAGGGATAAATACTGGAAGTACTTCATTTGAAGTTCATGCCCAGCATCATGATTTCGCTTCTCTGTTATGTGACGCCAGTGGTCTACTATTGCGAGGTCGTATCTTCGCAGCTCTTCTACAGTTAATCTATTCTGATTAATCAGGTAGTTGCATATCTCAGCTAAAAACTTAGTTTGTCCATCATTTGTCAAACCTTCACATTCAGGTCGTTTAAGCCTTTCTTTGACATAGTTAAATTCGCTTTCAGAGGCAAAAAAACTAATAAGCCATTGATTTAAAACCAACAACTTATGGAAACTCTCTTTTCCCTTTCCCTTTTTCGTCTTAACTGCCATTCTTTTCTCTTTATTTCTTTCACTCTTTAACAAAGCGAATTATCAAAATTGTCTCTTTTCTCAACTTCTCTTACACACCAGTCACACAGAAATTGTACTTAAACTCACAAGTTTTTGGCACTCCAGTCACACACCAGTCACACAGAATTCGTGCTTAAAATCACAGGTTTTTGGCACTCCAGTCACACACCAGTCACACAGAATTCGTGCTTAAAACCACAGGTTTTTGGCGCTCCAGTCACACACCAGTCACACAGAATTATGCCCATACAGGGATATACTTCTTTTTAGTTGATTTGTTTTCTGGGTCTGAGACCTTAATTAAACCAGCATCCAGAGTATCTTTTATTATCCGGGAAACCATAGAGTAATTCTTTTCTTTCACATTCAGTCTTTGCCTTAAAGTCGCATTTGACATAAAATCTTTTTGTAACCAGGTTAACACACAGTGCTGATAACAAGCTCTTACCTTATCCTTCCTGTCCATATCCTTTAATTCTCTGTAAGAAAACAAAGTGACTCTGGTATAGCTATCTTCTGCTTGAAACTCAGGTGCTGGAAGTTGATAAAGCTGGATATTTATAATCGCCCGGTCAACTCCACTACCACGCTCTTCACAGATATTCATTCTTCTCATAATCGACGCAAGCTCTTCATTTCTAGATCTCGGTGGATGATCAATAAAACGAAGAGTGTCGACAAGAGGCTGTCCGGGGTTTGTAATTTCCATCCTGGAAGGGAAAATCTCGATCATAGGCCCTGTACCGGTAATTGAAAAATCTTGATGAATAAGTGCGTTGGCAACAAATTCACGAATAGCCACCTTAGGGTACATCTTCTGCTTAGTACGTAATGCTTCTTCGATAAACTCATTACTTGGCAGTTGGTCGTCGATCCAGTTAATTAAACCTTCAAAACCTACTGCATAACCCTTTCTTCCCACTTCTTCCTTGGCGGCATTTACTCTACTTTCATCCTTGTAGATAATTACCCGGGGAGCTTTGCGCTTTAAAGATGGAAAGTCATCAAGCTTCTTGGCGAATAAAACTCCACCAAGGTTCGTTATATGTAAACCTTCCTCATCTTCATATATAACCCGTTCTTCTTTAAGCTTGGATAATATTCCAGCTCTATTGTCCGGTAGAGGTAAGGCCAATAATTCAAAAAAAGCCGGATAGTCAATTTTACTTAAAATTTCATCTGAGGTCTGATTCTCAAGAGCGATATTGAATTCAAATTTGATCCTACTAAAACAGTCCCATAAACGCCTTTCCTTTTCAGGATAGTCTGAAAGGGATTTCCGGTGCTCACCAATACGAATAAATGCTTTCCCTGAAAACTTAGTAGGCTGAGTGTGAGCAGAGTTAATCTGTATGATGACAATGGGCTTATCTTCATAAACATGAGAGATAAATTTAAAATCAATTCTAGGGTCAAGCAATCTTGCTAACCAAGGTTCAAGATCTTCATTTCCCTTACCTTTAGTCTTAGATGGGTCAAAGTTAGTGCCTATAACTTTACGAGTAGAGTCTTCAATTCCATAAATGAGATATGCATGGGCCTTTTCAAGTAAAGCAGCGCCATTGCTCAAAGCAGAAAGATACTCACCAATGACCTGTGGATTGTCGTTATTTTCTTTAAACTCAATCCACTCTGTTTCACCTTCTCTAAGTAAAATCTCGATTAACTTATCAAGCTTTTTCGACATTAAACGTCCTCAACTTCAAACATTTTGGTCAGGAATTCGTCTTCAATAGATCTTACTTTACTGGCCAGACTGACTTCAGCACCTTCCATATCGGCAGAACTGTTAATGTTTGGCAGGTGGTGGTCGCCATTTACATAAACTATGTCGTACTCTAGATCTCGTGGGTTTATATCTTTTCGCTGACAGATAGTTGTCAACTCATCATAACTGACCTTCTCACAATCTCGCCAGATAACCAGGACTTTTTCATCTTGCGGACTTCTACCTTCAACCATGACAAAACCACGCTTAAAGTCAGCGTCATACTTCTCAACCTTCAGGCCTATGAGATAGTTAAATGTTTCAACTAAGTCAACCTTCGTAGGTTCACAAGCTCCAGCAGAATCAACTGCTATGTCCATCTTATAGTCAAAAGGTTTAAGGAAAGAATTAACCGAAAGCAAAGAGCCTTTACTTTCTTCTTCCAACATATAGTTCAATATATAATCGTCTTTAGGAAAGCCTTTTGAGTTAAAAAGCTCTTCTTGTTGATCATTTCTTGAAAGCTTGAGGTTGTTCAAAGTATCTTCGTAGGATTCTAGCTTTAAATACTTAAAGCAATGGCTATTTCCCGACTTATGAGTTTGAGCTTTTTTATCTTTCCAATCTTTAGAGTAGACTACTTTTTGAATTCTTGGCTTAGTAACTTTATCAAAGTACTCTCCCATCTCAACGAGAATAAATTTTCGCTGGCCTTGATCTTCTCTGTTAAGATTAATGACAGCATGCCCAGTCGTACCTGACCCAGCAAAATAATCAAGAACAACTGTATTGGATTTATCAATAGTTGATATCGTATCCTTAATAACCTGACTAGGTTTTGGATGATCAAATTGTTTAGGATCAAAGAAACTAGTCAACTCTGCTGTACCGTCTGAATTCAAACCCGAAGATAGCCAAATACTTTCAGGTCGAACTCTTTTAGAAACTCTTTCTGCCAAAAACTTCTTTTGGACAGGTGACGCTACCCCACTCTTACCAAAAATAATTCTACCATCACTAATTCGCTTCTTAACCTCTTCTTCATTAAACACCCAGTAACGCCCTTTAGGAGGATAGTGAATTTCTTTAGTTTTAGGATTAGTTATAGGGAAATGCGGGCCCTCATGATTAGCCGACAAGTCTGATACATTCCATGGACCTCTAGGATCATCATCTGTATTTTTATATCTCTTGTTAATTTTTACATTATCTTCTGGCCACCCAAAGTCTGACAAATAAGAAACATCCTTACAAAAAACTAAAATATTGTCGTGAATATATGGAACAAACCCCATATTGTTTCCGTTAGTTTTTTTCTTCCAAATAATATTTCCTAAAAAATTATTTTGTTTAAATTCATTTTTCAACAACAATTCAAGCATCGAATGCTCATCATCACCAATAAATGAATAATGAAGCCCAGTGTTTGCCAAAAGAGAATAACCCTTTGAAACCCTGTCGCCCATTAATGACATCCAAGACGACTCCGGAAAACCGTCTTTATAAATAAAGTTACCTACCTCTCGGTCTCTTTCTGTGTTGTAGGGAGGGTCAATAGTAATACAATCAACCTTTTCAGTATATTTATTCTCAATAAAACTAAGAGCTTGGTAATTTTCAGAGTGAATTAGTAAGCCATCACATTTTTCGTCAAATTCATCGATTGATTGAATAAGCTTATATTTAAATTCATCCGAGAAAAACTTGGTATCTACCAATAAATAGGGAAAAGCCTTTAAATACTCAATTGAACCCGTTTTAACAGAAGTCGGAGAAAATAAGTCACCTTCCTTGTCCGAAGCTGAGAGAAAACCTAAACTTTCCCATTCATCCCACTGAGCTTGATTATCGGCTATTTCCTCATAGAGCTCTTCTGGAACACGGTCAATCGTTACGCAATAGTTACAGGCAACAACAAACTTTTTCTTAAGCCAAAGCTTCCTCTGGAAATTTTCTAACTGAGCTAAAAATGCTATAAGGTCTATAGCTATTTTGCGCAGTACCTGGATAAGCTTCAAATTATTTTCAATTTGCTTAAAACTGGTGGCATTGGCAACATCATCCAGATTCATGACTTCATTTTTTATATAAAAATCGAGTTCATTACTTAGAAACTTTCCCAAGTCTTTATGAATGAAGTAATCGGCCGAGTTCTTTCCGGTGTAATCGGTCAAATGTTTTTCAAGCAGTGTTCTTTTAGCATTTTTATCTGTAGGTCTAGGAGAAAGTAACTCCTGCCACTGCATAGTTATAGTGGACTTTCTCAAGAGAACCGATAAAGCTTCATCATTAAGAGCTGATTGCTTAGTCTTCTTAGGCATTGCCTTATACTCAAAGTAGATACTTAGCTCGCCATCCACCTCTTCAAGGGTTTTTAGATCAACATCGTAAGCCCCACCTTCTTCATCTAATCGCTGAACCGTTTTCTCCTCAACAAGAACAAAACACCTTTCTTTTTCAGATTGCTTCTGGTTATCTTTCGCTGTATCAGCAGAAATGAGTTTAAAGTGAGCTCTGCGCCCATCTTCCAGCTTTATAGAATAGTTTGAAAAGCTTTCGCCACTTTTTATGTAGTACTGGTCTTTGTTAGCCCAGTGCAACATAACTTCTTCACCAGAATATGGGATTGCATAGGTGTCGCCTTTATAACGACGTTTGGAGATGAAGTCGCCTTTGTCGTAGTAACGAGAAAAAAAACGAAGTAAGTGACTATAAACTTCACTTTCTTGATCACTTGAACTAGAACCGCCACTTTCCTCTAAAGCTTTTTTAGCCTGAATATAGTTTTGGGCAAAAGGCGTTGCCTGAAACATTTCTAGAACATTCCCCTGAGCATCAATAGCCGTTTCACCCAAAGCATTTAAACAGGATTTTTTTGCTTCTTCAAAATTTTGCTGGACTGTATTTGTCTGAGCTTCTCCTTCTGCAAAAGCTTCACTGACTGTTTTAGGAAGAATGACGTTTAAGTATTCATTTACTTCAGCACTCTTTTGGTGCATTATACGGTAAAAACCAAAGTCGAGATCTGGTTGATCCAACTGAAAAAGCTCTTTAAGTTTATCTACGAGCTTAGAAAATTTATTCATTCATTAGTCCCTAATAAGCTGACTCTATTTCTATATGACTTCCCAACGCAAAACAAATAGTGTTTGTGTAGTTGTTTTCTGGATCATTCTATTTTCTAATTGTGTTATAAGTCTATTGCGCTTTTCTTCAATTTCATCCTCTACATCAAAGACATTTTTACGGGCTTGGCGCTTTTTCTTTTCCAGTTTCTTTATTTTTTCCTGAGCTTCTTTCTGCTCTGTCAGGTTTATGGCATTTCGGGCTTCTCGTTCTACGAGCCTTATTTGAGCTTTTATCGTACTTATCTCATTCTCTGCGGCTTTAACCACATCATCGGCCCAGCGGTAGAGCTGTTCTCTTTTTTCATTCACCAAAACATTATTTTCTTGGCTGACACTTTTAGTCTTAGACTGAGCATAGAGTTCGGCATCTTTCTTCAAGCGCAGAATCATTTCATCTGAAGGTCTTTCACAGTCTAGTACTTGAGCTTCGAGCTTAAAAAGTTTTTCTACCGTTTCCTGGTCCAGGTTTTCGCCACTGTCTTTGCAGGCAGAAAAAAGCAAGAACTCTTCTTGTTCTAGACTTTTTATAGAAAGCTTATTTAACAGTAAAAGCCCAGTTTGACCTTTAAGCTCATCTATGACTGATAGCTTTGAAGGATAGTTTGTTATATCGAAAGTAACTTTCTGTATGTCAAGGGAGAGGTCTTTCGCTTCATGAATGACATACTCACCCAAGGGATGAGACATTCTATAAATTTGCCCTTTACCGGAATTTTCGCCTTTCTTTATCAACTGGTATAAGCCTTCCGGAGCTTTATCGGTTGGACTTTCATTTAAGTCAAAACATAAAGCTTCATGGTCAAACTCAGCCTTATCCTCTAAAAAGTAAGCTGACAAGCGCCAAAACATTTGCCCAACAGAGTCTAACTTTTTAAGAGCTTCATCGTATTCCACCTTTAACTTGAGGTGGACATCTTCATCAAAGTTCTCAAGCAACTGTTTACGAGTGTCTTCTAGTTTAAGCTGTATCTGTTCATCGAGCTCTAACTGAAGTTTGCGAAAACCTTCTTCTATTTCTGCTGGAGTTCTACACTCTTGGTACAAACTCAGTATCCTAGATTCAAAAGAAGCTGAGCTATCTAAACGGCCAAGTATTTCATCGGAAGCTCCAAAGACTCCATCAAACAATCTGAATTTATGTGTAAGGAGATCGTAGACTCTTCTGTCAGCTTCATTTTTTTCATTCAGAAAATTGATAACGACGACATCGTGTTTTTGTCCATAACGGTGACAACGACCAATGCGCTGTTCAACTCTTTGTGGGTTCCAAGGTAAATCGAAGTTTATAAGCAAAGAACAAAACTGTAGATTTATACCCTCTGAAGCTGACTCCGTAGCTATCAGAATTTTTGCACTACCTCTAAAACGGTCGATAATTGACTGCCTGAGGTCAACTGCTCTTGAACCGGTAACTCTTCCGGTATCCTGATTATCAACGAGCCATTTTTGGTAAGTTTCTTTACTGGCTTCATCCGTCATAGTACCGCTAAAAGTTGCGATCTGTCCAGCATAACCATTTGCTTCAAGAAAGCCTTTCAGGTACTCCTGAGTTCTTCTGGATTCAGTAAAAATAACAGCCTTTTCGAGAGCTCCCATTTCCGCCAACTGCTCATAACCAATATCCAAAGCTTTTAGTAAATGCTTTGTTTTAGTATCTATGCCTAAGCTTCGAGACCAAAGAATGTAACGGTCTAACTCTTCAATTTCCTTTTCGAGCTTTTTAAGGTCGATGACATCGGCTTCTGGTTCACAACTTTCTTCATAACTTGTCTCCATTTCTTCGAATAGCTGATCAAGTAACTCTTCATCAACATCATCCTGCTCTAGGATTCTCTCTGTTATATCAAAGTCGTCTTTAGCATTTTCTTTTAAAGAAATAAGTCTTTCCTTAATGACTTCAAGAGTGCCAGCTAATGCTACCGGAGACGATGCCAAAACTTTCCTAACGACGATAACAGTCAAGTGCCGTTGCTTCGCCGGCAAGGCATAAGTGTCTTCACGTTGCAAAAACTCAGATACACCCAAATAAAGCTTATGTTCATCTTCTGTAGGCCTAAACTTGATTGTAGTAGGCTTTCTCTGAGTATATTTGATGTACTCGAGTACATCTTTTCTCAAAGTTCTTTTTGTGAAAGTATTCAGCCTCAGCCTTAAGTCATCTATATCTCCACCCGACTTCATGTACATGGTTCTAAAAGTCGGAAAATCGCCAAATATCTGATCATCTATAAGGTTTGCCAGACCATAGATTTCACTAAGTGAGTTTTGTAAGGGAGTCGCTGTTAATAAAAGCTTTTTTGTGTCCTCTAAGGCCATGAGAAAATTTTGGCCCATCTTACTTGACTGGCGATAAGAGTTCCGCATCTTGTGGGCTTCATCCATCACACAAAGATCCCAATCGAGCTCTCTTACTTCAGACTTCATTCGGCTGGCAAAGTGAAATGAGACAATCACAATCTCTTTACCTTCAAAAGGATTCACCACGCCTTCTTTGATGATTTTAGATGCCAACCTGGAGTCCATTATTCGGGAAGGTAAGTTAAACTTTTCCTCAAGCTCTATTTGCCACTGTTTTCTCAAAGATGCTGGACAAACAATAAGTAACTTCCTTTTTCTTTCAGCCCAATACTGGCTGATAATGAGACCAGCTTCGATAGTTTTACCTAGACCAACTTCATCGGCTAGCATAACACCATTGGATAGAGGTGACCGCAATGCGAACAAAGCTGCTTCAACCTGGTGTGGATTTAAATCGACAGATGCATTGAAAAGGGATTGGGAAATTCTATCAAGACCTTTACCGCCAGCAAGAGTTAGCTCATGGGCAAAATATTTAGCATGGTAAGGCGTAATCATAAGAGTTCCCTTTATTTAAAGCATGAATAAATATTTTATAACTGCTTTTAAACTATTTCACCACCTAACCATTACAAATAAGACGAAATGAGACATGACTCTACAAGAATTATAATAAATCTTAATACTGCTTGGACGGCAAACGAACCCATAGTACTCTGGAATTCATATAAATGGCAGAAGAGAACTCCTGTATTTTGCTATTGAGATAGTTATAGCTCAATCATTGATTTTTATAAGATAGGATCTATAAGGTATATTTGCACAAAAAAGAACACATAACAAAACTAATTATCAATAAATGGGCATAAAATGGCAAATCCAAGAGTATTTATTAGTTTCGATTTTGATCACAATGTCACAGAGAAAAATCTATTTGTCGGGCAATCAAAAAATTCAAAAACTCCTTTTTCAATTGAAGACTGGTCATCAAAAACAGCCTTACCCCAATCAGAATGGGAAGCTTTGATAAAAAGTAAAATTGGAAAATGCAATATGCTTATTGTTCTTAGCGGAAAAACTATGGCCAGTGCTACAGGAGTGAGTAAAGAAATTAAAATGGCAAAAGACCAAGATGTTCCAGTTTTTGGTGTATACGTAGATGGTGCAAATTCAACAAGCAACCTACCTAGTGGCTTACAGCGAAATCGAACGATCTCATGGAACTGGGACACGATCGCTTCTGCAATAGACCAAATGATGGGTGAAGGAAAAAATAAATAGAGAGTCATTTATGAAAAAAGCATTAATCATTGGAATAAACGACTACCCTTCTTCTCCACTTAACGGCTGTGTCAATGATGCAAATACTTTAGCCGCAATTTTAGAGTCAAATGGTGATGGCTCGCCTAATTTTGGAGTTCGGACAATCACCTGCCCTAGTACAGAAATCACCCGACCTGTGCTACGAGAAGCAATAGACCAACTCTTTAGTGGAGATAGCGAAATGGCTTTACTCTATTTCTCAGGTCATGGTTTTATTAATAGTACTGGTGGATACTTAGTTACTGTTGATGCAAGCAGATATGATGAAGGTGTGTCAATGAATGATATTTTGACATTAGCTAATCAGTCACAAGCAAGAAACAAGGTTATCATTTTTGATTGTTGTCATTCTGGTGCAATGGGAACAATAAGCCAATCTGGAAATTCAATAGCTCAACTTGCTGAGGGGATGTCTGTTCTAACAGCTAGTAGAGATAGGGAATCGGCTTTAGAAATAAATGGCGCTGGAGTATTCACATCTCTACTAATTGACGCCCTTAAAGGTGGTGCTGCGGACATTCGTGGGAATATCACTCCTGGGTCACTATATGCCTATGTTGATGAAGCTCTGGGAGCTTGGGATCAAAGGCCAATATTCAAAACTAACGTAACAAGCTTTTCTCCACTACGAGTAATACAGCCAAAAGTCCCATTTGAAACATTGCGAAAAATCACACAATACTTCCCGACTGCAGAATCGGAGCATAGCCTTGATCCTTCATACGAAGATACTGATAATAGTGCAGATCCAGAAAATGTGAAAATATTCAAAGATTTACAGAAATATCAAAGTGTTGGATTAGTCATTCCAGTTGACGCAGAGTTCATGTATTATGCTGCAATGAATTCTACTTCCTGTAGGTTAACCGCATTGGGCTATCAATATTGGCGACTTGTGAATGAAAGAAGACTATAATTCATAGTATGGATAACAATGAAAATCAAATGTAATGGAAGGACTAAAAATGGCGATAGGTGTAGAAAAAGGTCATTAGAAAGTAGTCGTTTCTGCCATATGCATCAGGCTCAAGCTCCAAAAGAGAATAATTCACTTGGTCTTGCAATATCTGGAGGGGCTATTGGCGCAAAGGTCGCAGGTATTCCAGGAGCTTTAGTCGGCGCTGGAATAGGAGTAATAATAGGTCAATCTACAAAGAAGGAAATACTTTCAAAGACGAAAGTTCTTATTAGCTTTGATTATGATTATGATTCAGACCTTAAGAAACTACTACTTGGTCAGTCCCAAAAAAGCGACACTCCTTTTGAGATAGAAGATTGGTCAGTTAAAGAGCATATTCCAGGAGACTGGAAAGCCAAAGTTCGTTCACGACTAAAACGAGTAGATCAAGTTATCGTAATTTGTGGCGAATATACCCACAGAGCTATTGGTGTTGCTGAAGAAGTTAAGATTGCTCAGGAAGAGAGTATTCCTTATTTTTTAATAAAGGGTCGTTCAAGTAAAAATTGCACTAAACCTACAACCGCAAAAGCTAGTGATATAATACATAAGTGGACATGGGAAAAATTAAAATTCTTAATTGGTGATGGTTCTAATAAATAACCTTATCTAAATTTTTATATATTTTTCGACCTTAAATAACTGCTTGATGATCTATTCCAATATATTTGGAATGTCTGCCTACTGGCGAAGCATTGCGCAAGCAAAAACAACGAGGTCAAGTTGAATCGGAATAAATAGCATGGCGGCTTTATGCCGAATCTGAACTTGGTGGAAGGCGTTAGCGTTTAAGTTTTGAAATTTATTAATTAGTCAATTCAAAGTGAGATTTGAGAAAGCTCCCTGTATAAACTTTATCGAGCTCCCAGTACTTTTTATAAAATTTACTCCACCACTGTATATAAACCCACACTTTATCTCCCCCAACATCTAGAAATAGATGGATGCCTTTAGCTTTTCCAGTTTTACCCCAAGATAAAAAATCTACTGTAAATTCTAAAATGCCTTGGTGCTTTTCTTTGTTTTTATTCCAAAAAAGGTAATTCTCATAATCTGGGTAGACTTCTACCATATCTTTCCACTGCATATTTGGGATATAATTTGGTAAAACAATTTCTTTTAGTTCGTAGTCATAGTTTTCTATAAAATGATCATAAAAATCATGCCCACATGAATCATAGAGCGAGATAGTTACTTCTTCACACATCACTTCACATAAAATGTGTTTCACATCATCAATAAATATGACCTCCAATATATTTTTCATAAAATAAAACTCTGCATCAACAAAAGACTTAGTAGAATAACAGAAATATAAGTTTAGGTTGCTATGGAATCTAAAAACTTTGGTATCAAACACCTCCATCAGCCTAGGGGCATAATCCGACAAACACTGATAACCTTGTATCTCCAGTGCAAAAACATAATTCACTTCTTGATCCATTAACGTGACACTCCTTTTGAATGCACTATTTCTTTTTTCATTGTGTTAAAACGTTGCTTAATCTCACGGTCTTTCTGGTCTCTCTCAATTTTCTCTTTCAAAAGATTACTAGGAGGAAAAAACCTCGATTGATCTGGTAATTCGAAGTTAATTGAGGGATCTTTTTTAATAGGCGGCAACTCTTTAAATTGAATATCAACCGACTCCTTCCTAAGTAGTGGTTTAACTCGGCAAATTATTTCTAGAATTGGTTTTGCAGCTTTAATTAGGAGGTTTTTAATTCTTTGTGATTTAGAATTTCCCCAATTTGCTGAGATGCCTCCATCCCTGCTAGCTGATCCAAACGATCGTTGATAGAAACTGTTGATTCTTTTAACAATGCTACTGAGACCGTTAACTCTTTTACTAATTTCGACAATCCGTCTAGAGATAGTTTTTCTTTCGATAACTCTCCGTCTAAATTCGTTTCCGGAGTCTTTAAAATTTCCTGTATGAACGTCAATACTTTTTCGTGGCCTTCTATCACAGTCCAGATTTCTTCGAAGTTTTTCTGTACAGCTTCGAATGCGATTGTCGACTTCTTTAAATTTTCTCGATTTACCTGAGCATAGGTTTTCATATTCACTTGAAGTTTCGTTCTTTCCATTTCGAAAGCGATCTTCAGCATTTGCCCTAACTTGTCCCCAGTATCGTCCCCCCAGGAACTCATATTCATTTCCTGCGCTAAAACTGACTCCTTGATCAAGCTTACTTCTTTCGCCCTCTCCTTTTGCTGTGTCTCCGAAGCTACTAATTGAACTTTCACTTTCTCCAAAACACTCTTGTTGTTTTCTTCTATTTTTTCCTTCAGGTTGGTTTCCAACGTCTCTAACATCTTCTTTACTTCTTCTTCCTTGACTCCGAACATGCTGATTCTCCTTATCATCAATTATTTTCTGTAAAGCTTCCACTTCCCCTATTAATTCTTTTACTGTCAACTTATCTCTATCGAGTTCTAGATATGTATGTGATTGTTTTATGTACTCAGACTGCTTCCCTTCCCTTCTTAGAAGTACAAACTTTTTGTAACTCAGTCTTTGATATTTCTTAATGGTTTTTCTTGATTTACATGACGACGCTTCGACTTTTTCAGAAATCCCTTCATCTGCATAAACCTTATTTACTTTTTCAGCCCATAATTCTCGCCAGTATCTAACTTCTACATTCCCCTGACCGATATTTAAGTCTCTATATTTCTTTTTAGAAAAGTCATTTGAGTCTTCTTGCCAAGATCTTGGAGTGAATAAAATATGAGCATGGAAGTTTCTATCATCTCCAGTATTATCTGGAGCATGAACTGCTAAATCGACAGCACAATTGTATCGCTTCGAAATTTCCCCGGCAAAGCTAACAGCCAAGTCATTCCTCGCTTTCTGAGAAACTTCATAAGGTAGTGCCACCTCTATTTCTCTGGCTATAACTGAATTCTTTCTCGTCTCAGTTTTTTCGACTTTATTCCATAGCTCTTCTCTGGAAAGATTTCGACTATTTAACAACGCAGTATGTAAAACTTCTGATTTGTGACCTTGCCGACATACTCGAAGCTTTCCATCAGTTTCACAGCGTAACTTTTCACCAGACCTATACGAAGATAAGGCAATTGAGTTAGCGTTAGCGGAACGAGAGTGTGCTTTAACTGTTAGGTGAAAAGTAGCCATGAAACACCCATGGGGTTTGCAAAGGGAGATCTCCATTTGCCGGTTTCAAAAGGCTGAGCCTTTGACCACTCAAACTTTAGTTTGGTTAAGTGGGCTTCTTGTAACTCTTTTCTTCGCTTACAATCATTAGAATATGTAAGCTGTATTTTCATGAAAAGAAGCCCTCGTGGTCTCGAAGATAAGCGCCAAGGATATCACTAATCGTAATAGGATAATTATCCCCTAGATACACATTGAGTTCACCCTGCCTGCCATAAATTTGCTTCTTACGACTAGAGCTAGCTCCAATCGTTTTAAACGACTCTCTTATCTTTTTAAGACACTTTAAATCATCCTCCGAAAGCTCTGATAATTCAGTCACGTCAATTTCATTAACGCTTTTTCGACAGTCCTGTTTATTTTCAATTAAAACTTTATGCTCATTTTCATCTATCAACCCCAGTTTAATAAACTTAAGCTTATCTTTGGGAGATGCCTCAATGTATAGGTCTTTATAAATGACTGGATATTTTATCTGAATTTTGCCACTCTGCAAAAGGCCTCCAAGTACATATCGGAAGTTATCCCTTTGCTCTCTTAAGAGCTTCTTCTCCGTTTTTTCTTTATGAGAAATCTCCTCTTGTAAAGCACGAAGCTTTTCCTTTTTTATCTCAAGGGTCTTCCTTATTGAGTCAAGAGACTTTTGCTTCATTGGCCCGCCTCTTTAGAATCAATTATTCCCCATCCTTTTAAACTCTCTAATTCTTCAGAAGTAACTTCTCTTGTTGCATGACATGTATGTACGACTGGCGCAGAACTTATTTGTGTTTTCTTTACCAGTTTATCATATTCCTTTTTAAAAGAATTCGGAGTAACAGAGCAACCTACGAGCCTGTCGCAAACGGCATTAAAAATATCATCATTACAAATGTTATTTCTCATAAGGAACCGAGCCCAAGAAATCAACTGGTCATTACTGTTAATAGATTTAGGGAAGTTAGTTTCTATATCGACTGCTCGAAAATAAAACTGACCCAATTCTTCTGAGGGAGAGTTCTCCCTCTCATTACTGAGTCTTTCTAAAGAATTAGTATTACTAATAGAGTCCGCTTTCTGCACTGTTCCTTTTGTGCACTGTGCCACAGTCCCCTTTTGGGACTCTGGGAAATCTTTCATCCTTTCACTAGGCAAATGAAGTATGTATTGAAGCTGACCACTTTGCAGTTTTTTTCGGGTAAGCAAGCCATATCGCTCCAAAGTATTTAACGAATTTAAAACAGCCTTCCTCCCTTCTTTTGTCTGTTTGGAAATTCGCATCGCACTAAACCTCCAACCTGGTGGCTTACTGGCCAAAAATGCGTATAGTCCTTTTTCCTTAAAGTAAATGAGAGGATCATTCAGAAATGCATTTTCAATAATAGTAAAATGCCCTTGAGTCCTATTGACAAAATTGCTCATACTCAGCCTAATATTTTGGAGATTTCTGACTCTGAAATTCTAATTTTTCCTAATACGTTTTTCTTACCTTTGATCATTCCTTCATTAAGCCACCTGTGAACAGTTGGCTTAGAGCAATCCATTATCTTTGCAAACTCACTTGTGCTATACGTTCTCACATTTTGCCCTGAAATCTTACTAATTAAAACTTCAGATGTTAAACCATCAAAATGCTCTGATAGTATGGCAGTTGCAGTTTCTATTGCGGCTTCTTTTTTCATATTCCTCTCCAATTATGAGTTAAAAAAATGATTTAAAAGATAAGATTAAAACTTACTGTGTATAATATTATTGTACATAATGTACAATTAATCAAACTAAACTGTACAATTTCTATGTTTTTTTTATTGTTTTAAATTAGAATGGATAGTTTTGTCTAAAAATGTATTTTAATAATCACCTTCACAGCAGATATTAAATCATGACAATTTTACCTAAATATGCTGAAGCCTTAAGGTCCTGGATGGATCGAGAGAAGCTTTCACTCAGAAAGGCTGCTGATTTACTAAATGTAAACCATAATAGTCTGAGGAACTGGCTCACTCCTGGAGCTGGAATTCATGATAACCAATGGGAGAAGGTCAAACCATATATTTCTGTATATCTTGAAAATGACGCTGAGAATACCATCCCTGACAATCTCAGACCATCATATAAGCTACTGAAAAAAATCTCTACAGCTCAAAAGGCTGAACATCATATAAAATTCATAGAGTCATTTATAAGTAATTATATCGATACAAATATTCTAATTGAGGAAAATTTGGCGAAAATTATCACTCTTCAAGAACTTCTTGACTCTGTAGAAGAGGATAACCTACTTCAGATCATTCTTCCGAATAGGTCGATTGCTAAAGACGAAAATGCATTTATTAGACTTAATGATAAGTCTGCAATCACGCCTTTTATAACCTTAGAAACAGGTAGAGACTACCTTCCAGATATTGTAACTGCTCCTTTAGAAGATCTCATTTTTAAGCTTATAAAGCACAAGTCCAATCCATACAGAGCTATATTCTGGCGAATTAATGATGATGAAGAGTCGATCAAATATTTCCGTCATGCGGGAAGCTACCCTCAAAAATTCACTAAACATTGCTGCTTATTAAGCTCAGAAATAGATAAGGAAATTCTTCTCTTTTGGATAGAACTGATAGATAAAGTCTTTCAAGATAACATAGATGAACTTTCTACATTTAGTGAAAAAGCAAAAAATGCATTCTTCGGAAAGAAAAACCTATTAAAGCTTCATGTTGATTTTATTAAAGATACCGGTGGGTCAATGCAGCAGCTAATAGAAGAATGGTATATAGGTTAATCTTGAGTAGAAGCCCAATTTAAAAATGATGTAAGTTTATTTTTACTCTTTATCATTTTAGTAAGCCTCATCATCTGAAAAATAATTTTATCATCATGCTCAGAATCTATTGATTCAATATTCAGAGGCAAGTAGGAACGAACTAATTCACTTTTTTCTTGGTCATCATTTAGCATTACATAGTAATTTTCAGTGACTTGTTCTGAATCGGTTAAATGACGAGCTATCTTGTCAATACCCATTCCTAACGAAGACATTTGTGTTGCATAGGACTTACGTAAACTGTGAAAGCTTTTGACAGTCTTCCCTTCTTCATTAGCTATCTGAATACCGATACTTTTCAAAAACTTAGTGATACTGCTAGACCAATATGCTGAATTATCCCTTTTAACTAACTTCGGTGCGAAATCAAACACATATATTGAGTCAAATTTATCAGCTTTTATAGATTCTTGCTTCCAATCTTTTAAAGGACTTATGAGTTCGGGTACGTAAAAAAGTGCATCCTTAGAATTCTTCCTAGTACGGTTGGTCTTTCCCCGCATATCAATAAAACATCCCTCAAAGTCAATTAGTGACCATTTTAAGGTCAATACATCTGATAAGCGCAATGATGTATAAAACCCTAGTAAAAAGGCAATATTCATCCACCCTGTAGCTTTCTCCTGAATCAACAATAGTTCATCGGGGGTGAATGGTTGCTTATGAACTGTCTCATCCAATATCTCTGATTTAGAAAATAACTGAACAGACTTAAAAGGATTTGTTTTTAGTCCACCTTCAATTTTAAGTCTATTAAAAATTGTAGTAAGATCAGACAAATGACGATTATAAGTAGAAAGTGCGCCCTCAAAGCCTTTAAAATAGTCTCGTACTACATATGCTGAAACCTGATTCATTTTGGTGAGATTCGGGTGCTTTTCTTTGAGGAAGGCAAGAAATCTATCTAATCTTCTACGTGCATCTCTGATTGAACGAGGAGATAAAGCTACACTAGCATTTTTATGTCTTCTCGTACCTTTAGATGTAATCTTGAGAACTCGCTCATATTCTTCAAAGATCTGTGTAAGTGGAATTGAGTAATGTCCTGAAAGGGTTGTAGATAACTTTAGCTCTTCCTCTTGAGATTTCTCTAGCTTCTCTAAACCCTGAGCAATAGCTTGAGAGACATCCTTTTGCCATAAATGGCCGTATAGATCAAAAGCTTTCTGTTCAGCTTCCTGATAATCTGCCGTCTTCATTGAACGCCGAATTCGCTTACCAGTAGGAGGTTGATACTCATAGTACCAAAACTTATCCCTTTGATATAAACTACCTTTCACAAGTACCCCTTTCCAAATTTACATAAACAAGAATAGGTAAGACAAAATGAGAAAAGATAAATTTAAACCCCCATTTTACCCCCAAATATTAGTCTAAATTAACACACTAAAGAGTAAAATCAAAGTATTTTGCGCTACCAGACTGCGCTACGTTCCGCCAATTATATCCTATCAATAATACTCTATTTCGTGCTTACAAGGCTCTTGTTAATGAAAAGGAAGTATAACTAGAATAATTTAACAATTATTTTCTAGATCTATCAAATAAACTTCTTTAGATACTCTATTTCTGAGATGAGTTTTGAGTTGTCATCTACTCGATTCAAAAACGTTAGACCTTCTAAGTGATCGTACTCATGAAGAAAGATACGTGCTAGGAAATCATGGAAGGTGTTTTGATGCTGCTTACCATGCTTATCAAAGTAAGTAACTGAAACTTGAGTCGGTCTAGCAACTAACCCACGTATACCTGGGACATTAAGGCAGCCTTCCCAATCTGCAGCCTCATCGACATTTACTGTAAACTCTGGATTTATGATCGTCATAAGATCTGAATACGGAGCTTGTGGGTAACGCGAGTTTGGCTTTGAATGAATGAGTAAAATGCGGCGATCTATACCTAACTGAGGAGCGGCGATGCCCATACCGCCATGAAGTTTCATGGCTTTCTTCAAGGAATCGACGTCCTGAAAAAGAGCATCGCTGCCGAAGTCAGTAACTTCAGCAGCGATCTTGTGTAAATCTCGGTGACCTAGGGTCAGAACTTCCATAATTAGTGAGTGAGCTGTCCCTGAACAGTTAGGCTCGGAAGTACTGGAGATAGGTTAAACAAGGTTCTTATCTCATTTCTAAGACTTGTTTGACGAATATACATGTTTCGGATGTTATTTATCAATTTAAGTCCTTGTTCCTTGTGACCTGCGATGAAACAAGCTTCTGCAAAAGCTACAGCTAAGTGTGCAACTGAAGGGAAGAGGTGATCTAATCCTTCTGTAACTACAGCTCTTATTCTATCTAGGATCGCTGTTCTTGCAGTTGCCAAGAAAGTATCTTTTTGATCTTCAGCCACTGGGTTCTTTTCAAGTGACTCTTTCAAATAATCGAGATAAGTGTGAAGCTCTTGAGACTTATTACCGCTTATTAAGTGGGCTTGCCAACGGATAAAGATGGATTTCATCTCTTCTGAAACAAACTTAAGTGAGCTTTCTTCGGGAATGTCTTTAACTCCCGCTCCTGCGATAAGCAAGAATGGAAGAACGATTTCGCCAGGGTGACTCTCAGGACGCCAGCCTAGTGGGTCTGCAGTAATAAGAGCTTTTCTTGGTAAGTCGTACTCACCAATAAGAAGCTCAAGCATACAAACTAAACGAACGAATCTTGGGTTACCTTGCTTACGAAGGAAAACGATCTCAGCCTCTAGTTCATCATTGCTGATGACTTTGCCGTTGTTGTTAAACCAGTTAACTAAACGTTCTTGAGTTGGCTCAAAGCGCCAAGCTTGTTTACGAGCGTCTATTGCAGCTTTGTGGTGACCGTCTTTCTCTTCAAGTTCTGCTAGCCAATCAGCAAGTACAGCTTTTTGGTGTGTCACGGCGATTCTCTCTATACCGTTTCGCGCAGCATCTTCTGCTTCTTTAAGTTTATTATCTTTAACATAGTATGCGACCAGATCGTAATAGATCTCTGGGTGACTCTCACCTTGTTCACTAGCTAAGTCTTCAAGACCTTTGAAACCGTCTTTAAGGTAAACTGCTTCTCTTAGTAGCCAGTTTCTTAGGCGAATCTCAAAATCGTCTTCTTCATGATCTTTCTTAAGTAGATCAATCCATGAGGTTAAAAATTTGTAGAAGTCTTTTAAGTCGGCCGGGCATGATTCGCGGATATCCATCAAACCAATACGAGAGTGACCAATTGGGAAGTTTTTCTTAAGTGCGCTTAGAAGAGTTTGTGGTCTCTCATCTACTGAAGTTCCTTCATAAACGGACCTGAAGTATCTTGCCTTAGCCTGAGAAACGTCAGTGATGATCATATCTTGTGCAGAGTAAAGCTGGTGTTCTACTGCTATCTCTTCCGCAACGTGCAGTGAGTCAAAGAGAACAGCATAGACTTTACCGGCCAATTCTCTGTCTTCATAAAGGAAGGCTTCATCAGCACGGTCAAATAAAATGTCCATATCGTCGACCCAAGCAGGAACGTCATCTGGGTTATTTATATCTAGATCGTGACTGTAAGCACCTTTCATAATATTCTTATAATATGCAGTTGCTTCGTCCAATAGACTTTCGTCTGTGACGTACTCTTCTGGAGTCTGATCGTCGAAACTTTCATCATCCAAAGCGATGATTTGCAAAAACTCAAATCTCTTCGCTGGTGCCAAATCTCTTGCATATGCGATAACGTTCTTTTTTAAACGGTCATGACTTATGCTACTTATTACATTTTCTATCTCACCAAGAAATGGTGCTAAATCTATAGACTTTATGTTCATTTCGACCCCGGCTTCATGTTAATAACTTCTTTTTACACATTCTCTACAGTAATCCCAGTATATAAAATGTCAGTGTTAGGAAAATATGAAATTCGCCTAAGATTTTTTATAACACATTATTTAGGCCAATTGAGGTTGACATAACAATAATTCATTGCATTTTATGCGCTCACAAATTTTGTTTACAGCGAATAATAAGGTTTACATCATGAGACTTAGAGGACGTAAAAATAAGAATATCGCTCGCCCTAAAAAGCGTGGAGCTGCAAAGCGTAGAAGAATTCTTGAACATAAGCGCCGTCTTGTTGATCTAGGTGTTTCTGAAGAAAAAGTTACTCAGTTAACTCCAAGACAAATGCTTGACTTGCTAAAATGCCCTAAAAAGACTGCTGCTGAGTACGCTAGCTAATCAGCCAGCTTTTTAAGAGATTTTCATAAAACCGCACACCGTATGGTCTGCGGTTTTTTTGTGTTTTGATTGGGGGGATAGTTGTTAGGGGTTAGGGATTAGGGATTAGGGATTAGGCAATAAACTTTCGAGGATCACTCGAGTCTTCGGCTGAATAGCCCATTCTAACTACTAAAGCGAAGCCCTACTAACTACTGACTACTGACTACTGACTACTATAGCGAAGCCTTACTGACTACTAAAGCGAAGCTCACCCCTAGATACAAAAAAGCCGCGCTCGAAAATCGAACGCGGCTTAAAAGCTTTATTTCAAAAACTTATTATTTGATGAAAAGCATTTCCTGGTAAGAAGGAAGTGGCCATTCGTCATCTGCAACAACTAGTTCTAGTGCATCAACAGTCTCACGGAGACTATTTAGTGCAGGTAGAAGAGTGTTACAAGCATAAGTAGCATCGCCTTCGACTGCAACTTTAGCGTCAAGGTCAGCAATTTTAGCTTGAAGATCAGAAACAAGACCACTTACGTTTTCTAGAGTAGAGAAGTTACCTTCGATACCCAGCTCTTTAAGTGATGATGCGTTTTGAGCAAGATCAGTTTGGAAACGAACTGCTGCTGGAACAACCATAGTGCTTGCAATTCTAAGACCAGTCTTAACTTCAACTAGTACTTTTTCTGTATACTGTTCTTCGTAGATTTCTAAACGAGCTTCAAGCTCTGTTTTACTTAGTACTGAGTACTTTTCAAACATAGAAACAGTTTGCTCTGTAACCAGCTCAGGTAGAGCTTCTGGAGTTGTTCTAAGGTTCTTAAGGCCACGACCAGAAACAGCTTTCTCATGCCACTCAGAAGAGTAACCGTCGCCGTTAAATACTGCAGCACCATGCTCTGTATAGATCTCTTTAAGAACTTCTGTAACTGCAGTATTGAATTCAGTACCAGCAGCAACTTTAGTTTCAAGCTGTGTAGCGATGAAGTCAATAGAATCAGCTAAACAAGTATTTAGTACAACTAATGGACCAGAGATAGAGAATGTTGAACCAACAGCACGGAACTCGAAACGGTTACCAGTGAAGGCAAACGGAGATGTTCTATTACGGTCTCCAGCATCTCTTTCAAGATGAGGAAGAGTATCAACACCAACCCCGAATGTACCTTTACCGTCAGTATCTAGAGCTTTACCAGCTTTGATCTGCTCGAAGATTTCAAGTAGTTCATCGCCGATGAAAGTAGACATGATTGCCGGTGGAGCTTCGTTAGCACCTAGGCGGTGGTCATTTGATGCAGAAGCGATAGCCGCTCTGAATAGACCGCCGTGTACGTGGATAGAACGAATAACAGCTGCACAGAAAGTAAGGAACTGAGCATTTTCTGATGGGTTGTGACCTGGATCTAGTAGGTTACCTTGAGTCTTATTTGCGATTGACCAGTTAACGTGCTTACCAGAACCGTTAAGACCTGCAAATGGCTTCTCATGGAAGATACAAGCAAAACCGTGCTTTTTAGCAACGCTTTTGAAAATAGTCATTGTCAATTGCTGATGATCAGATGCAACGTTAGCTGCTTCGTAAACTGGAGCAATTTCGAATTGTCCTGGAGCTACTTCGTTGTGACGAGTCTTAGCTGGGATACCAACTTTATATAGTGAGTTCTCAACATCCATCATGAAGTCAGCCACACGGTCAGGAATAGCACCGAAGTAGTGATCGTCAAATTGTTGACCTTTAGCAGGAGCAGCACCGAAAACAGTTCTGTCAGCAGCGATAAGGTCAGGACGTGCGTAGTAGAAGTTTAAGTCTACTAGGAAGTACTCTTGCTCTGGGCCAGCGTAAGATGCAACTGGAGCGATGTCAGTGTGACCGAAAAGCTTAAGAAGTCTTTCAGCTTGATCACCAACAGCTTTGTTTGAGCGTAGTAGTGGAATCTTTTTGTCTAGAGCTTCGCCAGACCAAGAAACGAAAATCGTCGGGATACAAAGAGTAACGCCGTTGTTGCCTTCTTGAAGGTAAGCAGGTGAAGTAACATCCCAAGCAGTGTAACCACGAGCTTGGTGAGTTTCACGGATACCACCATTAGGGAAAGAAGAACCATCAGGCTCACCCTGTGTAAGTGTCTTACCAGAAAATTCATTGATTACGCCGTCGCCAGAAGGCTCGATGAATGAGTCATGCTTCTCTGCAGTGTAACCAGTTAATGGGAAGAAAATGTGTGCGTAGTGAGATGCACCTCTTTCAACAGCCCAGTCTTTCATTGCTATCGCTACTGCGTCTGCAGCTGTAGGGTCAAGTTTCTCACCTAGCTCGATAGTCTTTTTGATTGATTTGTAGACTGGTTTAGGAAGACGCTCTCTCATTACTGAATCAGAGAATACGTTGCTACCGAAAATTTCAGTAATTTCTGCTGCTTCTACATAGTCTGGCTCGAAAGAGCTCGCTACAGAAGCTATTGCATTAAGTCTTGCTGCACTTCCACTCATAGTTATCTCCTTTACGGTCATTTAGATATTTACAAAATTGTAATAATTGAAAAAATTCACCCAATATTGTAACTCAATGCCATACAAAGGCAAGCGGTCGGTTAAAATTTTCTCAAACTTTCTGACGGCTCAATCGTCAAATAGAGTAATGATTATAAAAGATATTAACCCAAATGCAACTGTAATAATTAAGGACTCTAAATCGCTGTAAACAGCTAAATTGTAAAGGGTGATTATTCTTTGTTGGCGGATTTCATTGAATAGACAATGAGTAGTAGAAAGAAAATATTCTTTATAAATGCCCACTTTGGCGTTCCGCCAAATTTACCAAAACAGCCACAATCGCCATCTATACCTCTGACTATCAAGCTTAGTAAAGTAGCTTCAAAGATTACAAAAAGTGTAAAAGCAGCCCATGAGCCTACCTTAGATGTTTTTGGCAGTAATAATGCCAAGCTTATGAAAAACTCTAGTATTGGAATGTAGTAAACCAAAAACGAAATAGTCGATTCCGGAAAAAGCTTATAAGCTAGAAGTATCTCTGAAAAGGCATGTAAATCCAATAACTTAGTTACACCAGCCCAAACAAAAACGATCGCTACCAAAACTCTTATGATTAACGAGACTGCCATGCATCAAACCCGCCAATTAGATAGTAAATACGATCATTTCCGAGCTCTTGTCTTAATTGGCTCGCTATATTTTTACTGGTTGAACACTCTTCATTGCAGTAAACAATGATGACTTGATCGTCTGAGTACCTTTCAAAGATCTGAGCTAAGCTCGCCTCCCAGTCTGCAAAACTTACATAAAGAGCTTCTGGCACATGATCTTTTTCATACTTATTTTTAGAGCGTGCATCCAACCACAAAATATTTTTAAATGTAAGTGCAGTCTGAACATCTACCGAAAGTTTATCTTGTTTCTGTAAATGTAGTTTATTCTCTTGTTCAAAACTTGAACGCAATAAGAGAGATGGAATCGCCGGCAGGCAGAAAATGAGACAGAAGAGTATGAAAGGTTTCGCCATCAGTTAAAAATAAGATAAACTCGGTATTCTTTCGTCTTACCATTTTCATCTTTACCTGAGATGATCACCCAAGTTCTTTTCTTAGCTAAATCTTGAGCTGGACTTATCTTCACTAAAGTTGCATCCTTCTCTTGAGTCATAGAAACTGCAACTTCTTTAGCATCCTTCTCCGACTTGACCTGAGCTTTATCAATAGAGCCTTGCCAATCAGGATGAACCTTTATCGTCACTAACTTCTCTGCCCTCTCACCTTTTTTCCAAATCAAGAATCGTGGAGTAAGTGTCACTGCCGTCGGTATAGTGACTTCTACCAACAGAGTCTCTTTTTTTTCGTCTGCATCGACAGTTACTCGACCTCGATTCAATCCAACTTTGCCCTCGGTGTCGTAATTCACCTTTACTTCCAACGCTTCACCCGGCTCAAGTTCAACCGGAAACTTTGAAGCAACAGTCATGCAGTCACAACTAGGTTTTGCTGACTTCACGACCAGCTTTTTGTTAGATGAGTTTGTGGCTTTAAAGACTAACTCAAGAACCTTATCGCTAAGCTTTGATTCTTTTTTAACGGTTTTGGATTCCCACTTTAACTCTGCTTGAGTCAACGAAGTTAAAAGTAAATAAAATGATAATGTAAATAAAAGTCTCAAATGTGTTTTTTCCTTTCAGCAATGACTCCGATCACGATAAACATAGCAAAAATAATCGGCACTCTTATCGCTGGTCCTATCTGTAAATATATTTCTTTTAGGGGTTTTGCACCGACAATTGTCACAACACCATAGCCGAATGCATTCAATAAAACAAAACCGCAAACTCTTATTAAAAAAGGATTCGGCTTCAGAAGTTTGCGAAAGTAGCCGTCTATTTCACTACTATATATAACCAAAAAAGTGGCTACCTGTGCCATGCAACACTCAAAGAGATAAGGATTTAGCCAATTTGAGAGCTTAACAAAAAATTCTGTAACAATGTTCATAAAGTTTATTAATTCCGAGACTTAAAAGGTTTTTGCAGAAAATGTAACCGCATAAAAGCTTTTCAAGTGCTTCCTGTCGAATTTGAAAACAACTATTCCTCAAGTACATTTTTCTTAGCAGATTTTAAGGTGTAATAGTGACTAACATAATATTAGTAGGGTTCATGTCCTGTGGAAAAAGTTCTGTCGGCAGATACTTATCCGAACAGGCAGGCATGAAACTGGTAGATTTAGACCAGTTAATAATCGAAAAAGCGGGAATGAGTATTCCTGAAATATTTGCCAATGTTGGCGAAAAAGCATTTCGTGACCTCGAAAGTTACGTGACTACACTTATGAAAAAGCAACAAGACACTATCTTCGCAACAGGAGGAGGTGTTATTCTCAGAGAACAAAACAGAAAGATTCTCAAAGAGTCCGGCATAGTTATATGGCTTAAAACAACTCCTGAGAATGTCATCAAGTTCACAAAGAAAGATAACAACCGCCCTCTTCTCCAAGATAAAAAGTCGATTGACCAAGTTACTGAAATGATGAATATGCGTGAACCTATGTACGAAGACTGTTCACACTACTCAATTAATGCATGGGAAAATAACCTTTCGCAAATCGCTGACTTGGTCTGGAAGCACTATGAGAACTACCAGGACCTCAAAGAAACAGAAGTTCCTGTTTAGGCATGAATAAGCCTATCCCTATATTCCCTCTTGGTGAGATGGTCCTTTTCCCTGAGGTTTCTACGGAGTTTTATATATTTGAAGAACGCTACCTTCAGATGATCGAACATTGCCTTGACTCTCAAGGTATATTTTGCTTCACAACTCTTATCGGCGATTGGCAAGATACTTATGATGGTTCGCCTGAAATGCACTCTCACGGTTGTGTTTGCTCAATCCAAGAGTATCAGAAACATGAAGATGGTCGATACTCAATTCTCGTCAAAGCTCTTTACAGGTGTCTCATTAAAGAAATACCTTCCGAACAATTATACCGACAAGCCATCGTCGAACGACTAGAGTACGAAGATGACATAACGGCGTCTGCAGAAGACAATGCTCTTGTAAGAAACTTCATAAAACGCGTCCTCGACAAACAAATGAAGGACACGACAGAAGAAACTCTAAATAACATCATCGACGATATGGAACTGGGCAAGTTTTTATCCATCCTCAGTTTTCGAAGTAACCTAACTATCGAACAAAAGCTGTCGCTTTTAAAAGTCGACTCACTCAGACAACTGTTCATTGAACTAAGTAACAATACCGAATGAAAGTTAAACTATTAATCGGCTTCGTTGTTTTTATCGCTCTCTTTTTTACATTTTGTTCAGGAGACTCGATAAACTCTTGGGAAATAGATAAACCCAAAAAAGTAGATCAACTCGTGTTTTTTGGCGATAGTTTAACTGCTGGTTATGGGCTTAAGAAAGTTAATGAGTCTTTCCCCAATGTTGTTTCAAATCAGTTCAATAAGCCATTTACTAGACTCGGCTTCAGTGGATACACTACTGGAGATGCCATCGTAAAACTTAAAGAAATTCCTCAAAAAGAGAATACTTTGGTAGTCGTAACCCTTGGTGGAAATGACATTTTAAAAAATCGTCCTTTAGTTGAAACAGAAAAAAACCTTAGAACGCTATTTCAAGAAATTAAAGCTGCAGGTCACTCTGTACTCTACACTGAAGTTTTAGGACTCTTTGGTGGCAAGAGACACCAGATGCACGTCAAAGTTTGTACTGAGATGAAAGTGCCAATGGTCATAGATATAATGGCGGGAGTATTTTCAAATGGATCACTTATGCAGGGCGACAGTGTTCACCCCGCTGCGTCTGGCTGTAAAGTCATCGGCGAAAAAATAACCGCGACCATCAAAGACTTAAACCTTATCCCTGAGTAGCTTTAGTATAACAGACCTTCAAAATCAATAAGCACTCAAGTCGGTGAATGTCGTGTAATTCATCTCTGTAGTCACCTGTAGAACTCGAGATCATGTCATTTAACTTAAATGAGTCCCACTCTTGCCACTTCAAGACATTCGAAGCCTCTGTGTGGAAGTCTAGTTTTTGAACTGCCTCAAGTAACGAAGAAAAATATACTGGAGTTCCTACTCCTCTATACCAATAGTTTGCATTGCCATAGTCACCTTCCATACGATGCATAAAAGCATGCCACCAAGAAGCCTCTACGTCTTCATAGTCCTGAACTATTTCATGAGCTTCCCAGATATAGTTTTGAGCCATGAGTAAACCTGCAAATGCCAACTTCCCGAAATGAGCGTCTTTAACCTGAGGCTTGACCTCTTCATCATAAAAAGCCTGAATCTCAGAAACACTCATAGAACCCTTGTCGTGAGCAACTAAAGAAATGGGGGATTCATCAATAAAAGTCTTGATACTTGTGGGTAAACTCATACAAACTCCAATAAACTATTTTTCTAATATCGCAGACTGGGCTGCTGAAACTTTTGCTATGGGCACACGATAAGGCGAGCAGCTTACATAGTCTAGACCTATTTCATGAAAAAATGCGATAGATGCGGGGTCTCCGCCATGCTCTCCACAAACACCAACTTTTACCTTTGGGTTTGCTTCGCGAATCTGCTTAACTGCCGACTTGATCAGCAGTCCAACACCTTTTATATCCAATGTTTCAAAAGGATCACCCTCATAAATAGGTACGGCACAATTTGGATTCGACTTCGTATAGTAAGGCAGGAAAGAAGCAGCATCGTCTCTAGAGACTCCTAGGACTGTCTGCGTTAAGTCATTTGTACCAAAAGAAACGAAATCAACTTCCGGTGCTATCTCGCCAGCGAGCAAAGCTGCTCTTGGTAACTCTATCATCGCTCCAATCTTTATATCATCTGATGATAAATCATAGGACTTGGCCACAGACAAAATGAGCCTTTTTTGCTGAATAAACTCCTCAACGGAAGCAATGAATGGCACCATAACTTCTAGAGAAATAGCCTTTGTCTTACCGTCGGATTTTAAATACGCCTCAAATAAAGCTTCCAATTGCACTCGCGTTAACGCTTCATTTAAGATCCCAAGGCGACAGCCTCTCAAACCAAGCATCGGATTTTTTTCTTTGATATCCGCTACTTTTTGAAAGATGACTTCTTCGGCCATTGCTAAATTTTGGGCTAAATCACGAATCGTACTATCTGACTTGGGCATAAACTCATGAATTGGCGGATCCAATAAACGCACTGTATATGGCAAAGAGCTCAGTAATTGAAAGCTCGCGACAAAATCATCAATCAAGAAAGCTTTAATGCACGATTTTGATGCATCTTCGCTCAATAAAACCTTTTGAAACTCCAACAAGCGCTCGGGAGTATTGAAGAGGTGCTCGATGCGAGTTAAGCCGACTCCTTGTGCACCCAAAGCTAGAGCTACACTTAGATCTTCCGCCAAATCAACATTTGCTAAAACCTCAAGTTCTTTATGCTCTCCCGCCCAAGACATGACAGACTCGAAAGCCTTAGACTCTTCGTTTTCCTCGTTATCAGTCAAAGCTTCAATGATTGGCGAAGGAGTACTTTCTATTTCACCTTTATAAATACTACCAGTTTCGCCATCAACCGAAATAAGATCGCCATCTTTTACTTCATGATCTGAAATAGAAAAACCATCACTTTCTTCGTCACAACTCAACTCATCTAGTCCACCAACGCAAACCTTTCCATACTGTCGAGCAACGACAGCTGCATGCGAAGCTTTGCCTCCAGATTTTGTCAAAATACCAGTAGAGTTCAGCATCGCCTCAAAATCGCCTGGGTGAGTATCTTCCTTAACAAAAATATAATCTAAACCCTCATCGGCACACTTATTTGCCGAGTCTACAGAAGTACAAACAACTCCACTCACTGCTCCAGGGCCAATAGACTCTCCACTGGCGATCTTGTTGACTTGTGATTCATCTAAGGAGTCTTTATCAAAACTTGGAGAGAGAACATCTTCTATAGCTTTTTCATCCAGCTGACAGAGGCCTTCTTCTTCTGACATATTCTCTTCTTCAACAAAGTCATGTGCAATCAACATCTTAGCCTTTGGGGAACACTCAAGTTCATGACAGTTAAGTAAGTAAAGCTTTCCTGACTCTATGACAAACGAGATATCTACTGCTGTTTTGAATGCACTTTCTGCAACCTGGATTATTTGACTAATATCTTCTTGAAACTGACTTAAAAATTTATCATTACTCAAAACACTTTTGACATTTGATTCTGGATAAAGAATCAAATCTTCATACTGAGCTTTAAACTGATACTTTACAGAGGGATTCTTTTTACCTGTCTGACTATACCTCGAACTTATAACACCTGAACAGGAATCCTCAGAAGCATTGCCAAAGACCATTTTTTGAATAATGAATGATAAATCGGCGACCTCTAAGTCGGCAGCGTTCTGCTTCAGAGAATTTAGGACATTTAACAACTGTTCTTCTAAAGTCTGAGGAAATACTTTACCGGTCTCTTCTGTGTAGAGCTCTTTATATCTATCACATAAAAGTTTCAGCTGCTCTACAGAAAATGGTGTATCTCCGTATTCATCTGAGATCTCTTCAAATAAATAATCCGGAACATCATCTACCAAATCTGCATAAGCTTCAATAAATCGGCGATAACAATCAAACGCTAAGCGCTCGTCTTTACTGCTCTCCGCAAAAGCTTTCACGCTTGCATCCGAGAAGCCGATATTCAAAATTGTCCGCACCAATGGAGTGTCAGGCTTTTCAACTGGCCTTACTGCCAGAAAAATATTTTCATCGGCTCCTGTAAATTCTGCAAGAAATTTTTGTAGGGCATCTTCTGAAATATCATTCAAAGTAAAGAAAGAAAAAGAAGGTACTAAAACGCCCTGCTGAGAAAGTACACTCAGTCTATTAAACTTATTTTTAGGCAATGACAAAGACTCAGTAGACTTATTCACTGGAGTTTGTGAGTCTTGTGTCATATTTCACCTAACTATCGGTTCAATTCACTTCTTAAATAAGCGTGAATAAATTTATCGATATCACCATCTAGAACAGCGTTCGTATTACTAGTCTCACAACTTGTTCGAAGGTCTTTGATCATCTTATAAGGATGCAAGACATAAGAACGAATCTGACTACCCCAGCCGTTGTCATTTTTAGTTCCACTATGCTCATCTAACTCTGCTTTTTGCTCTTCTTGACGAAGCTCATAAAGTTTAGCTGCAAGCATTTTCATAGCTGTGGCTCTATTCTTATGCTGCGATCTTTCATTTTGACAAGAAACAACAACACCTGTAGGGACGTGAGTTATACGAATCGCACTATCTGTAGTATTTACGTGCTGACCACCAGCACCACTTGCTCTAAATGTATCAACACGAAGGTCTTTATCTTCGATGTCTATATCGTCGTCATTTTCTATATCTGGAACAGTTTCAACTGCGCAGAAAGAAGTGTGACGGCGTTTATTTGAATCAAATGGAGAAATACGAACTAAACGGTGAACCCCACGTTCAGCTTTCAAAAAGCCAAATGCATTCGGTCCTTGGATATGTATTGTCGCGGTCTTAAGGCCAGCTTCATCACCATCTTGATAATTGATCACTGAAAATTTAAAGCCAGAGCGCTCTATCCAACGCGTGTACATACGGTAAAGCATACTTGCCCAATCACAGGACTCTGTACCACCGGCTCCAGCATTGATTGATAGGAAGGCATTCCCTGAGTCGTACTTACCTTTCAAGAAACTCAGGAGTTCTATCTCATCAAGTCTAGTTAAGATAGTCGCACACTCTTCATCCGCTTCGTCTAAAAGAGGCGAGTCTGCGCCTTCTTCTTCAACTAACTCAGAAAGAGTTAAAAAGTCTTCTACTTGAGAACCAAGTTCACGATAAGGTATAACAACACTTTTAAGTGCACTGACCTTATCCACTATTTTTTGGGCTTCTTCATTGTTATCCCAAAAATCGCTCGAAACCATTCTTTGTTCTAGTTGGCCTAGTTCAAGTTCCTTATCAGGGACGTCAAAGAAACCTCCCCAAGTGTACAAAGCGGTCGTTGACCTCTTTCACCTGTTTTTGTAATTCATCAAGTGTCATCTACTTCAATTGTCCTTTAACTTTATAACCTTGCGCTCCCAACCAATCAGCTGCTTTAAGGCGCTGATCACCTTGAAACTCAAGCTCATCTTCAACAACTTTTCCGCCAGTTGCTAAATGTTTTTTTAAATCTTTAAATAAATCTGTGAGCAAGTTTTTCTGATTTCGTTCAAAACCATAAAATATAGTGACAGTTTTACCACCACGGCCTTTTTTTTCCAATCGAACTCTTACAAGACCACCGGCGTATGACTCGACTTTAGTCTCTTCAATTTCTTTCTCGGCTTCATAAGATTGAGTTTCTTCTTCAGAGAAAGAAATATCTAAGCCGCCAAAAGGATTATTTGAAGGAGCTTCTTGAGATTCGTATCTTACTTTTTTCTTACCCACAATTACTTTCCTATAGAAGGAACAAATGCTTTCACTTTTGCTTCAAGAGAAGGCTCGTTTTGAATAGCAAGCTCAGAGTACTTCAAGGCATCTTCTGGCATATCGTACCAATCACAAAGAAGTGCTAATCTAAAATAGTCCGCAGCTAAATGCTCTCTCACAACTGGCTTATCCGCAGCCGGAAGTGAAGATAACTGTTCTGACCTTAATTGAGCATAATAATCAAGCATCAATGTAAATTGAGTAATGTCGAATTGCTCCCAAGACAAAGCTAATGTTTGATCTGCCGCATCCGGCTTAATACTAAGTTGATCTTCTGAAGCCTGAACAATTGAACCTGGAATTTCGTTTCGACCACTCACTTTTATCGCTCCCTTGTAAGGAAGTGCTTGGGCAATCGAAAGTATGTATGGCTTTATTGCTCTTAGAGTTTTCAAGCGTTGCATCTCTTGCTCGTGCGCCGAACCTGTATGAAGGTCTAAATAAGCTAGAACTGCATCTGAAGCATTCTTAAAACCTAGAGCCTCTGGTTTAGGTCTCTCTGCGACACTGACAGGAAAACCGCCACTTGGTGATGCGACTTCTTCTGGCTCGGTCACAGCTGGAGTTTCCGCCTGCTGAGGTTCTTCTGTATTACTTGGAGTTTCATCTACTTGTGGAGCTTCATCACTATCTGCTGGCGAATTCGCCTGTATTACATTCTCAGTCTTTTTTGTGGCATACTTTGGACCAACTTCTTCTGGCTCTTTTGGTAAATTCAAAATGACTACACAAACAACAATAACTGCCGCGATAATTGCATAGACCATTGGTGGTACTTTCTTTAACGCTTCTATCGATTCATCAAGCTCTTCTGAACTCTGAGAACTTGGAATCGAAACTTGTTCTGCAGACGAGCTTGGGGACGGCTCATCAGTAATTATCACTGGTGCAGATGATGCTTTATTTGCAGAAGATACTTTCCCGGATGAGAATTCATCTAAGGCTTTAATAATATCTTTATAAGACGACGGTCTATTGGATGGATCCTGAGACATCATTTTAGTAATGTAGTCACTGACATAGTCTGGAACTTCTGAACGAACTTTATTCGCAGCGACAGGTACTCTTTCCAATCTATCCTTAATCACACTTTTTGGGTCATCACCAGGGAATGGTGGAACACCTGTAATCAAGTGATAGAAAACAGCGCCTAAACTAAATATGTCTCCTGCTAGTGTCGCTTCTTCGCCTTTGACCATCTCATAACTGATGTATTGCGGGTCAAAGAACTTTATTAAATCATCTTCCTTTTTACCAAGGAATTCATAAAGAGAATAATCAAAGCTAAAGTCAGATACTTTGATATTTCCTTCTCTATCGGTCAAAATGTTAGTAAGAGCGACATTTCTATGAAGTATGCCATTGTCATGCGCTGCGGCTAAACCTTTTGTCGCTTCTTTAACGACTCGTATAACACTGGAAACCGGTAGTATGCCTTTGGCTTTTTCTAGATAAGGCTTCAATGAAAGAGCATTCATAAACTGCATAACTAGGTATGAGTCACCTTCATGCTCACCTGAAGAATAAATCGGAACTACATTGGCGTCACTAACTAGTGCTGCCTTGCCTGCCTCGGATAAAAACTTCTCAACTAGTTCTTTATTCTTATTTAAATCTTTGCTGGTGACTTTTAAACAAACTTCTCGACTGAGGGTCAGGTCAAGAGCTCGGTAAACTGCAAAGTTGGCGTTTTCTCCAAGCTTCTCTTCAAGCAAAAAGTGACCGTAGCGTTTAGGAATATGAAACTCTGCATTACAGGCTGGGCAATTAACTTTTCGGAAAGCTTCTTCACCAGTAACGTCTAGCTTAGCGCCACAAGTATGACAATTTATCTTAAGCTTTTCGATAGCACCAGTCTTATCTTTTTTTGTCGTTTTGTCTGCATCTACACCAACGGCTTCGTCACGTGGTGGCACTTTTAAAACCATGCTACAAGCAGGGCAAGCGAACTTAGTCCCAACAGGTTGGTCGGAAACATCTATCTTACCGTTACAGCCTTGGCAGAAAATCTTATGAACCAAGCCTGGAGTCACTTCTTCTGACTGCTTGACTTCTTTAACAACTTCTTCCTGAGGGATCTCACTAAAACTTTCGAAGCTTGCTAGCTTGTTAATGACGGATAGCTCAGGGACAGTTATCTCTACTGAACAATCTTTACAATTTATTTTGTCTCCTGGAGTCAATCCAGACAAGTCCGTTTTTGCTCCACAAGCGAAGCAATGGATAACACTATTTTCCGGTAATGCTTCACCTTTAACTTCGGAGGCATTCTTAATTGCAGAGTCTGAACTTTTATCTGACAAAACTATATTCCTGAATTTCTATTCACTAAATCTTAAAATAACAGAAGAGCCCTACAAAATAGTGGCTCTTCTGCAAAAAATAAATCTTATTTAAAAGCTATTTTAAAGTGTAAATCCCAAAATCTTCTACTCCAGCTCCATGAAGGGAGTCTAAAGCTAGCACCAATTGCTGATGAGATGCCTTTTCTGAAACTTTAACATTTACCTTTAACTTATCTATCGACTCACTATATACGCGAATAAGACTCTCCATCTTACTCAAAGTGTAAGTTTGTCCCGATATTTTATAAGAATCTTCCAATACATATAAATCGAGAGCTGTCGTTTCGATATTCTCAGGTGGCGGGTCGACTGATTTCCCAGGTAAGTTAACACTTACGAATGCTTCATTTATAACTTCTTGTGACGTCACCACAAAAAATACTAATAGTAGAAATACCACATCGATCATTGCCGATATAGGTACACTTGCCTTTGTTGCGCCTTTTACTTTCATAATATTCCTCCTCTCCTCGTTTTGTTTTTTTAGTCAATCTCCCCAAAAAAATTGCCGGACAAGTGACTGTCCGGCAATTTCAACTTACTGACTTAATGGCTCTTTAAGCGAGTGCAGATTAAAATTCTGCAAATTCGCCTTGTTCATTCTATCTAGTAGAAGAACAAGTTTTTCATGGTGCGCTTTAAGTGAGACTTTGACATTTATTGTCACATCTTCACCCATAGCGGAACCAATTCCCATTAGAGTTTTTTCCATGTCATCCAGATCTTTATCATTACCTTGGTAAATGTATCTGTCTGACTGAACAAAGATATCTATTGACGGTGGCGGCTCTTCCTCTATCTGTTCAGGTGGAGGTGGTCCTGGTAGGTTTACTGAAACCCACGCTTCATCAACGATTTCTTTTGAAGTAACGATGAAGTAAATTAGTAGCAAGAACGTTACGTCGATCATTGCTGCTATTGGTACTTCTGCTTCTTCTGATCTATCTTTTTTCTTTTTCTTCGCCATTAGTCTCTAGCCTCCAGTTCTGCCTGGATTCTGATATTTGCTAGACCTGATGCCTTAATAGCTTCGATAACTTCAGACTCATGTCTAAAAAGAAGCTCTTTATCAGCACGGATCATAACAACACCATCTGAACCGACAGCTTTTCTGAATCCAATCAATTCAGTTCTCATCTGTTCTGGTGTAACCATTGCACTTTCTACAAAGAACAAACCTAGTTCAGGATCACCTGGATCTTTCTGAACATTTATTGTTATCCTCTTTGGTGGCACTTTAACAGCCGGCTTCATATTCTGAGCTTTTACCAAGTCTATCTGGACATCAAAGGCTTCTTTTTCAATGTTAGAAGTAACGACGAAGAACATGATCAACAGGAATACCACGTCGATCAATGAGGAGATCGGAACCTCCTGTGATTCTTCTTTACGGACAGCCATCGGACTAGTACTCCTCTTCTTCCGCGTCTACTTCTGCATTTCTTAGAGTTTTGATAAGGTCGATAACTGTAGCTTCAGATTCAAGGATGATTCTGATAGCGTTATTACGAGTCAATGTATAAGAAATAAGAGCTGGAACAGAGATAAGTAGACCTGCACAAGTTGTCCATAGTGCACCGGCGATTGCTGCTGCAAGCATTGTTGCTTTAGCAGAACCAGTAGCTGTAGCCATACCTGCGAATGCACTTACCATACCAGTAACTGTACCTAGTAGACCAAGCATCGGAGCGATCTGACCTAGCATGTTAAGGTAGTTAACTTTCTGAAGTAGTTTTTCACTTTCGTACTCAGCAGCAGCTGAAATAGAGTCTTGAATAACTTCGAAACCTTCAGTGATGTTTGAGAAACCAACCATAAGGATGTTTGACAGTGGACTTGGGTTTTCTTCACAAGCTGCGATAGCTGAGTTAAGGTCACCTTCGTTTAGAGACTCTCTAACACCTTCAACAAGGTCTTCAGGAATAAGCTTGTCGCGCTTAACTGAAATCATTGCATCAATGATAAAAGCAAGTGTAGCTGCTGATGCACCAAATAGCATCATCCAAATTGAAATATCAACAATACTACCACCAAAAACGATCTTCATGAAACCTGCTTGAGAAGGCTTCGCCTTACCTTCAGCTTCCTGAGCGAAGAGAGATAGTTGAGTTCCGTAAAGACACATAAATGTGACTGCGACGGTCCATATTTTTTTCATACCATTTGACATACCTGATTACTCCTGTGTTTTATTTAATCTGGGAAATTATTAAAGTTTTTTAACGCTAGCTACGCGAGCTGTATCGCCTTGCTTAGTGTAGATTTCAATGATCTTAGTTTTTGCATACCCTTTTTCATACGAACTCGCGCCATCAAGTAACAACGTTTTGTAGTATGAAAGTGTCGCCAAGCTTCCTTTATCTAACTTCTGGAAGATATCTCCCTGTAAGTTATAAAAGTATGGGATAGCTTCTGGCTCGAGATTCTTTGCAATAAGGTCAAGCTTCTTTTGAGCTCTTGGTGTCGCACCATTAATAAAATCTGCATAAGCGAGTGCTATATCGATCAACTGATTATCAAGCTTATCGTTATTTCCTCTCATATAACCTTTTGCTCTACCAAGTAGTGATACTGAATCTTTAGTATTGCCGTTTTTAAGTAATGAGTAACAGTAAGAAAAACAGATTCTTTTTCCCCAACCGAGGTATCTATTTTTTTCTTCTTCTGATTTACCAGCATTTCCGCCAACAAGTTTAAAGTCACCACCTAAGAAACGTTTCCACATGCCTGCTGATCTGCCTGGCATAGGAGACTCGATTCTTAAGACTTGAGTCACATCGTGCAATGTTGAACCCTGCTTACCTTTTATCTTAAGCTGGATTTTACCGCTCTTATAAGCCACTTCTGGGCCTTCAAGAACTACTCCACCTACTTTGTAAACTTTTACTTGAGCAGAAAGACTGCTTACCAAAGAGATAATTGTTATAAGAATTAGTTTTTTAATCATTTTCATTCTCCTACAGTCTTCTTACTGATAATGCATAAGGTGAAGTCGGGAATTTCTTAAGAAACTCTTTTCTTGCTTCAGTGATATCTTCACCAAGAGTCTTAGAATACTTTATGAATAGATAGAAAGACTTTTGAACCATCAATGATCCATTTTCATCTAACATCTTCAAGTTTGTATCTTTACTCATCATTGCCAAGTTACGACCTTTAGTAATAAGAGCGTTATTGTCAGCTGTCATATAAGCGGATGACCATTCAGAGTTAATTCTGACAGTTCTGTTAAGGTCTGGAGGCATTCTCATAGAGAGACCCATCAGCTTACTGTAGATAGACTGAACTTGATCATAATCTTTCTTCTGAGAAGCAATTGCTCCAAGTAAGAAACGAATATCAAAGATATATGGACCAAGCTTCTTCTCTGTAGCTGCTTTTTCTAAGATAGGTTTAGCTTGATCAAACTTACCTAAGTTATAAAGAGCTCTAGCTTTTCTATATTGAGCCCAGTGCATTTTATTCAGATCAGCTTTTTCTGCCTTATAAAGTTTCAAAAGGCTATCTGTAGAACGCAGAACTACTTCTGAAGTTGCTTTGAGAGTATCTTTTGACATATCTGCAGGCACTTCTTCAACTAAGAATGCATTGATTAAGAATCTTAAGCTATCCTTATCAAGCTCTTCAAGTTTAGCATCTTTTACTGCTGAAGCCGCAGACTCAATATCTTCATTCTCTAAATGAACTTTGACGATATTTAAGCTAATTTGCTTAACTACTTCGTGATCAGGATAAAGCCTTCTTAACTTTTCGTAAGTCGCTTTTGCTTGATTAGAATCATTCATTTCCTGATAAAGACCACCAAGTCTAGCCATAACATTTGGTACTTGAATTGAACTATTATAAGTACTCAACCATGATTTAAACTGATCAACCATAGCTTTGAGTTCTTTATTTAAATCCTTCTCAGCCTTCTTAACTTTGGCAGATAGCTCAGCATTCTCAGGATTTTCTTTGAGTTCAATCTTAAGCTTTCTTAATTCTTTCTTAGCTGGCACAGAAAGCTTGTCATTCACAAACAAAGATAACAGAGTGCTATTTTCTTTAAGAGTTTTGATAACTTTCTTCTGCTTAAGGTCTGAAGTTTCTAAGTCTTCTTTTTCCATGTAAGCTTTAATATTCTTTAAGCTGTCTGAAGTCTTAGCGTAATCTTCTCTTTGGAAGTAGATGTTTGCTACACCAAACATGATACCAACTTTATCAATACGGCCAGTTACGTCTGGAGTTGCGAGACGCTCTGAATAAGCTTCATAGTTTTTTGCCGCTTTATCAAAGTCTTTAAAGTACTCATGTAGTTGAGCCATCTTCTTATAAGACTTAACAGTTTCCAATGAAGATGGGTAACGAGAAGTTATACCTTCGTAAGTTTTGATTGCTTTTTCATACTGAGCGCGGGCCTCATCTTTCTTACCCTGCTTCTTCAATTCAAAAGTTAATACAAACTCTTTGTTTGCTAAAGAATATGCAACTGGTGCATTACCTTTACCGACTTCTAGAGTTCGCTTGTAGTAATCTGTACGAATTTGGTCAAACTTAGCTTTTTCTTCTTTATTCTCTGTTTCGTCCATTTTTTTCTTATAGACACCAGACATATAAAGGCACATCTTCGTATAGTAAGCATTTGGTTCTTTATTGTACTTAAGATATTTATCTCTAAGTACGTCTAGATATTCATCTGCCCTATCTAGCTGTTCTGACTTCACACTAGAAGGAATCGCGAGATACATTGCTTCATAACCTTCTTTCGTAGCAGATTTAGTTTTGAATGTATCAAACTTCTCAAGAGCTTTTTCATAGTACTGAAGTGAGTAAAAAGCTTTACCTTCTTCCATTGGATTTATTTTTAGGTTCTTAAGACCCTTATCAAACCATTTCTTAGCTAGATCTCGACAATCTCCATATCTAAGAATAGATTTAAAAGCTTCGTTACTACCTTTATTTTTTAGTGTACAAAGATAAAACTGAACAGCTGCACCTGTACGACCTATAAGAAGGTCTTTCGCTTCATCTTTCTTCTTCGCTTTATTTAGCTTCTTAGCTTTAATTAAACGAGCAAGCCCTCTTGTATAGTAAATACCTGCCATAAAGCTAGCAGCTTTGATCATTTTAGGTTTATCTGATTTAGGGATCTTATCATCACCCATGATTGTCTGCTTAACTTCCTCATCCATCTTGAGGAACTTTTCCATGAACTTATCAATCGTTGCCATAGCCTTATCTTCTTGACCTATGAGAACGTAAGCTCGAGCTCTTTCGATAACACCTTTAAAGAACCAATAATCCATTTTCTCCCACTCAGCTTTAATCTGAGCAGCGATAAATGTTTCCAGTTCTTTTACATTGACTTTGGCTTTAGGGTCTACGCCCTTGTCTTTGAGAACTATTTTTTCAGCAGCGTCATTGGCATCTATAAATGGCTGAATTGGAGGTGCGTCATTAATGACGATGCCATTTGCATCACCCCATTTTTTTAACTCTGCGAGCTTCTTCTCATCGCTCTTAACAAGTTTATTGTAAACTTCTACCATTCCGATTAACACATCACGTTTGCGACTACCTTGTGCTGGAACTGTATTTTTAAGATTAGATTCAAAATAAAGTGTTGCTGCTTCTTTCTTACCAGTGGAATCATTCACACCTTCCATATTTGCATACTGGAAGTATGAAAAAACCATTTCAGGATAAGCTTTGTCAGTTGGCTTAATACTTGTAAAAGCCTGACGAGCTTTAGTCTTACTACCGCTAACATAAGAAATCTTAGCGTCTTGAAGTGAATAAACACTTGGGCTATAAAGATCTTTAATAAGTCTTAAGTGAATGCTTAACTCTTTAGTTAAGTCGATTTTACTTTTTGCACTTATCATTTGATCTACAAGCGCAATATCATCTCGCTGATTTTGTGCTTGCAAAGTTGTGGCGGACGTACCTACCAACGCTGAAATGCCGAGCACTTTCAGCAGCCTTTTAGAAGGCTTAATATTTGATTTCGTGATCATAAACAACTCTCTCTTCACAGGTTGAATGGCCGAATTTTTAGACGACTATACTAAGTTCAGTTAGACATCAATCAAGACAGATTCAACGTTTTTTTAATATTTACTCTATTCCCAAAACACACAAATGACAAATATAACATATGTCATATTTGTCATTTAATTGCTTTTGAGCTTAATTTTGTAAGATTTTCTAGCCGCCTAATTTGTTGATCAGACTGATCATAGGCATAAACATGGCTATTACGATTGTACCAACAATACCTGCTAGCATTACAATCATCATTGGTTCAATAAGTGAGGTTAAGCCGTCAACAGCAACGTCAACCTCATCTTCATAAACGTCTGCAATCCTTGTAAGCATCTCAGGTAAAGCACCAGTTTCTTCACCGACTTCAATCATTGAAATAACCATATCTGGGAAGATATTTGCCTGTTGCAGTGGAGCTGTCATAGTCTCACCTTCTTTCACTGCATCATGAACAGACTGAACTGCGTTAGCCAACACTTGATTTGAACTCGTGTCACGAACAATATCAAGTGCATTCAAAATAGAAACACCTGAAGCAAGCAGCGTACTCAACGTCCTACAAAAACGTGCTACCGCCACTTTCGTAAAAAGTCCACCAAATGGAGGTGCCTTTAGCATCAATGTATCAATTATCTTACTGCCGACTTTAGATTTTTTGAACATTATAAATAGAACTACTACAACTATTCCGCCACCTATAGTAATTAATGCATTATTTGAAACAAAATCACTAATCGCAATAACAAATTCTGTTAAGTCTGGCAAAGGTTCACCATCTAAAAGATCAGCAAAAATCTTCTTAAACTTAGGTATGATAAAAACCATCAAGCCCCAAGTAATAATTCCTGCAATACCAAGAACAGCCGCCGGATACATCATCGCACCCTTAACTTTGGCAATAAGCTTTTGGGCTTTCTCCATGAACTCAGCAAGTCTATTTAAAACTTGCTCCATAGCACCGGATGCTTCACCAGCTTTCACCATGTTCACATAAAGGTCATTAAATGATTTTTTATGATTTGCTAAAGACTCTGAAAAAGTCGCTCCCGCTTCAACGCTATTTGCAACATCTCCAACTATCGATTGTAAAGCAATATCCTTTTTAGCTTGCTTCTCAAGAGTTCTTAACGATCTAACAAGTGGAAGGCCCGCATCTAAAAGTACTGCCAACTGACGAGTAAATGTAGTCAATGCTTTTTTACGTATCTTTGGAGTACCAAGAGTAATCTGCATGCTTCCTGCAGATTTTTTCTTTTTCTTCTTTTTCTTTGCTCCAGACTCAGAAATATTTGTTGGATAAAGACCTTTATCCTTAAGTTGTGCTGTTGCGTCCTGCTCGGAGTCTGCTTCTAAAACACCCTTAGTTTCCTTACCACGACTATCCATCGCTGTGTATTGAAATTTAGCCACGTATCTATTCCTTTATTGCTGGACTTATTTACCTTGAAGATTTGCGTTCATGCCTTCAACATCACGGCATTTTGTGATGAGATCAGCATAAGAAATCATACCTGATTCATAAAGATGCAATAAATGTGCATCCAATGTAACCATTCCATATTTCGCTCCAGTTTGAATATCTGAAGTAATTCTGAAAGTTTTATTATCTCTAATCAATGCCTTAATTGAGTCAGTTTTGACCATTATTTCAAATGCTGCAACGCGGCCACCTGTATCTGCTCTCTTGAGTAAAAGTTGCGATATGACTGCCTCTAAGCCATTTGCCAATTGGGAACGAACTTGCTCTTGCTGGTCTGTTGGAAAAACATCGACTATCCTGTCAATAGTTTCTGCTGCACCAGTCGTATGTAAAGTTCCAAAAACTAAGTGACCTGTTTCTGCTGCTGTTACAGCTGCACCGATTGTCTCTAGGTCACGCATTTCACCAACAAGAATTACATCCGGGTCTTGGCGAAGTGCTTTTTTCAGAGCTTCTGCAAACGAAGGAACATCAACACCGACTTCACGCTGAGTAACTACACTTTGTTTATGTGCGTGATAAAACTCGATTGGATCTTCAATTGTAATAATATGAACATCTCTTTCTTTGTTAATAACGTCAATCATCGAAGCTAGAGTCGTTGACTTACCGGAACCTGTCGGGCCCGTGACTAGAACTAAACCTCGTGGTTTGTATAGGAGATCTTTTATTGATGCAGGCAAACCAATTTGCTCTAAAGTAAGCAAGGTGTTAGATATAGTCCTTAGAACCATACCATAAGAACCTTTCTGCTTGAGTACACTTACACGAAAACGTGCTTGCTCTCCAAAACTAAAACCAAAGTCTACACCGCCCATCTCACTTATTTCTGCTCTGCGAGCATCAGAAGTGATAGCCTTCATCAACCTTTCTGTATCTTCTGACTGCAATGGTGCTGTGTCTAATGGCGTTAATGACCCATTCATTCTTAGCATTGGAGGAACTCCAGTGGTAATATGTAGGTCACTGGCGCCTTCGTCAATAACCAGTTGTAAGAGATCCGGCATCTCAATCATAAGCTCTTAGTCTCCTAATAGTTTCAGAGTTTTAGGTATATTTAATTACTTCTTCAACTGTGGTAGTGCCAGCCAAAATTTCTTGAATTCCATGCATTCTCATTGTAAACATGCCTTCTTTAAGTGCCTGAGCCTTCAAAGTTGAAGATGGCGCCCCTTTAGAAATCAAGGCTTTTATTGTAGGGCTTATCTCAAACATTTCATGCAAAGCAATTCTGCCTTTGTATCCAGTGGAGTTACATTTTGCACAGCCTTTCCCATAGTAAAATGCTTTATCTTTAACATCCTCACCCGTCAATTCTAACACTTCTAAATCACGCTTTCCTGGTTTATAAGAGGTTCTACACTCCGAACAAATGCGCCTCAAAAGCCTTTGACCTAGTACACTAATCAATGACGCTGCCAATAAGAACGGTTTCACATCCATATCTAAAAGTCTTGCAACAGCTCCTGGTGCGTCATTTGTATGCAAAGTGGTAAAAACTGTGTGACCAGTCAATGCTGCTTGAATCGCAATATTTGCAGTTTCTCCATCACGAATCTCACCCACCATTATTTTATCTGGGTCTTGCCTTAAAAATGAACGCAAAACTCTAGCATACGTAAGACCAATATTTTCTTTAATTCCGACCTGCATGATACCTTCGATGTCATACTCTACTGGATCTTCCGCAGTTAAGATCTTTGTATCCAAAGTATTTAATTCATTCAAGCAAGAATAGAGTGTTGTCGATTTACCCGACCCTGTTGGGCCAGTTACAATAAAAATACCATTGGGTCTCTTTATCAGTCTATCAATTTGATTCCTAATGGCTTCGGAGAAGCCCAATGTATCCAAAGCAAGGGAGGTATTCTCTCTGTCTAAAACTCGTATACAAATACTCTCTCCATACTGCGTCGGCAAAGTCGACACTCGCATATCTACTGCTCTACCTTTATAGCGATAATCGATACGACCATCTTGTGGAATTCTTCTCTCTGAGATATTCATATTTGACAACACCTTCACCCTACTTGATATGGCATTTGCCAAGGCTTTAGGTGGCCCCTCGACTTCATAAAGTGCACCATCTATACGACAACGTATTTTATATTCGTCTTGAAAAGGCTCAAAATGAACATCACTAGCCTTATCTTTAACTGCTTTTTTTAATACTGCATCAACAAACTTGACTATTGAAGTGTCATTTAATTGGTCAAGAGTAACCTCTTCTTCATCAAAGGAGTCTATTTCTTCGAGACCATCCAATAACTCTCCAACACCTTCAGTCAAAACTGGATAATAATGATCTACTGCAATCTTAACATTTTCAGGTTTAGATACAAGAATATAGATTTCATAATTCAGAACGTATTGCAACTCATCATGTATTTTATAGTTCAACGCATCTGCAGCAACAATTCCTAAGCGGCCATCAACAACTTCATAGGGTATAATATTATACATTCTTGCCACACCTTGAGGTACAAGATCTAGCAGCTCTTGTGACGCATTAAAAGTCTTTAGGTCAACGATATGTGAACCCAATTCGTCTGCGATGAGTTTTAGAAGTTCGGCTTCTTGAATAAACCCACCAGATACCAGCAACCGATAAAACGACTTACCTGTATCAAGGTGAACGTCATATACCTCTCGAAGCACATCATCTTCAAGAATGTGATTATTTTCGAGAATACGCCAAAGCGGAAGTGTATCGTTATCTATTTCTACGTCAGACATGGAATAAGTCCAAATTTAAAGTTAGTTTTATGCTCCTATTGAAACAAAAACACAATAATCCACAAGCATTCTAAGAAAAAACCTTAATAAATGCACTAGATTATACTGAAATTGTTCACTATTAATCCGAATCAAACAGACAACTGAATGAGACATCTACTTATCATCGCAACTTTCGTGCTCACTATGAGCTCAGGCTTAGCTGAGAGCTCGAATCTCCAACGTGTTGAAAAAATAGACAGCAAATTCAAACAACTCACAAAAAACACCAACTGCCCCATAATTCTGGCTACTGATCTGATAAAACTTATTAAAGCCAAAAAAGTAACTCTGATCGATGTTCGTACAGAAGCGGAACAAAAAATCTCCATGTTACCAGGAGCCATTACTCAAAAAGAATTTGAAAAATCTCCTGAAAGTTTTCGCTCCAATCAACTAATAGCCTACTGCACTATCGGTTATCGAAGTGGAAAATTTGCAGAGAAGTTTCAAAAATATAAAATCAAAAATCTGAAGGGTGGAGTTCTCGCTTGGTCTCACGCCAAGGGCAACTTTATTCAAAATGGCAAGATCACCAAAAAAGTCCATACATACTCTAAAGACTGGAATTTCCTAAACTCAAACTACCAAGCTGTCATCAAATGAATATTCCCTCATGTCTAAGTATAGCAGGTAGTGACAGTGGTGGTGAAGCCGGAATACAAGCAGATCTTCAAGTCTTCCATGACTATCAAGTTCATGGTCTAAATGCCATAACAGCCACTACTGCACAAAATCCTGAGACTATCCTAGAAGTGGGTAAGACTCCAACTCACAATCTTAAGGCTCAAATAACCGCAGTGGAAAATTATTTTAAGCCAACATTTATTAAAACTGGACTGATCTGCGACCTTGATCAGCTCTCCATAATTGGCGACTACATCCACCATAAAACCTGTATTGTTGACCCAGTAATCAAAGCTACTTCTGGAAAAGACTTTCTAAAAAGTGACACTCACTCATATTTCATCAATAACTTCCTCGACAAAGTCTTTCTAATCACCCCAAACTGGGATGAAATAAAATGGATTTTAAATGACTCCTCATGCGACACAGATGACCTTTTAAGAAAATCGCAGAAACTCTGCAATGACAAAAACATCTATATCTTCCTTAAAGGTGGCCATTCCCTAAACCCAAGTACTGACTACCTCATTTCAAAAGATCAAATTATCAAATACTCTACAGAAGAGATAAAAAGCAAGACTTCACATGGTACAGGATGTAGAATTAGCAGCGCCATATGCGCTGGCTTAAGCCTAGACCTTCCTTTGATTGACGCCTGCAAACACGCAAAAAACTATGTCGCTCATTGTTTAAAAAATACCGCTATGACAAATCAAAAAGACATCATGAAAAGCCCTGGAAATTTCCGTATACTTGAAAACTTAGTTAATTACGAAGAAATCAATTTATGAACACTCATGAAAAATGGATGAGCCTAGCTTGCGATGAAGCCCTTAAAGCTTTTGGTCAAACATCTCCCAATCCTCTAGTCGGTGCCGTCGCCACAAAAAACGGTGAATTGCTTAGTAAAGGTTATCACCACAAAGCTGGCCAAGCACATGCCGAAGTTGATTGTCTTAAAGATTCAATAGACTACACAGACGCAGAACTATATGTAACTTTAGAACCCTGCTCCACACACGGAAGAACACCTCCATGTACAAAGAAAATCATCTCTAGAGGAATAAAAAAAGTTTATATAGGGACACTAGACCCTAATCCTGATCATGCTGGCCAAGCCGTAGATATACTTCAATCAAAAGGCATCGATGTAGAATATAACATCTTACCTGAGAGATGTTGGAAGATAAACCTCCCTTTCTTTAAATGGATAGTCCACCAACAACCATACGTGACCTTAAAAATGGCGATGACTCTCGATGGAAAAATAGCCACTGAAGAAGGCCTATCAAAGTGGATCACAGGCCCTGCTTCTAGAGATAAAGTTCAACACCTGAGAAAATGGTGTGACGCAATCATGGTAGGTGGCGAGACAATTCTCAAAGACGACTCAGGCTTGAAAGTACTTGATAAAAATTGGCAACAACCTCAACGCTACATTTGGACATCAAAGACAAACCTTCCACATGATTCAAAAGTGTTTCAAGAAGAAGGCGCCCTACTCAACAAGCCAACAACTAATCTAGAATGGTCCTCTTTTCTCAATGAGCTAGGCAAACAAAATATAACATCTCTTCTACTCGAAGGTGGTGGTGAACTAGCCGCAAATGCACTGACTTCAAATGCCGTAGATGAAATAAAGTTTTTTATCGCCCCAAAAATCCTCACTGGCAGAAATAGTCGAACAGTAACTGGTGGAGACTCACCACAGTCTCTCGACGAAGCAATCAATGTCCTAGATTGGGAAACTGAGGCCTCTGGCAGCGACATCTGTATAACCGGTTATCTAAACAACTTTCATAAACTTCAAAAATAATTGTCGGCCTATGTGTCATTTACTTTTTTGTTTACAATTACTATGTAACCAAGCCTAAAAGTAAAGACTATGAACGACGAAAAAGAACTTATTGAAAAAGCAACAAACGGAGATCTTGAATCTTTTGCGAAACTAATTCGCGAAAACCAAGGTAAAGTTTTTGCCTATATCGTCGTTCGCGTAAACAATCGCCATGAAGCAGAAGACTTCACTCAAGAGGTTTTTCTCACAGCCTTTAAAAAACTAGCTTCTTTTGATTTAAATATGCCTTTCACACCTTGGCTTCGAGGCATAGCGGCAAACATCCTCAGGAACTACTGGCGCAAGAAAAAAGAAACTGCGGCAGGTGGCCAAGATGAACTACAAGGACTAATCGACCAGCACATAAATACACACTCAGAATCCCACAAACACGATACTCTTGATTTTTTACGCCAGTGCTTAACTGAAGCCGATACTGAATCTTCAAAGCTTATCACACTAAGGTATTTTAAAGAAAGCTCACTCGCCTCTCTAAAGGAAGAATTAAACCTGAACCACTCTACACTAACAATGAGACTCCATCGTATCCGCGAAGAAATACGCAAATGCATCAATCAAAAAATATCTGAAGAGTGCAATCCATGAATAATACCGATAAATTTTTAGCTCAATACATTAATGGTGAGTTGTCGGACGAAGCCACAGAAAAGCTTTTAATTGATTGCAAGAACGATCCTCAACTCCTCAAAAAACTCTCTGAACTTACTGAAACCGAAAGACTACTAAATGCTGTCCATTTTCAAGAAGAATTAAACTATCAAGAAACTTTAGAGAATTTACGCGGCAATGCGCCTGACCTTTCGAAAGAAATCTTAGCCAAAATTAAAAATCAAAACCCAAAGAAAAAATTAACTCTCCTATTCTACTCCCTTGCTTCTGCTGCCGTTCTTATTCTAGCATTCACAATCTTTGGTTCACTAGAAAAAATAGCAACTCAAACAAGCTCGCTGGAAGCAAAGTGGGAAACACCAACTAACGAACAGTTCTCTGCTGGAAGCTACACCCTACTTGAAGGCTACAGCCAATTAAAATTCAAAAGTGGTGCCGAACTCATAATTGAAGCACCTGCGCAGTTTACGATAATCAATTCAATGCACGTTTATCTTGAATCAGGTAAGATTGTTGCCGACATCCCAAAACCTGCTATTGGCTTTAGAATTGATACCAAAACAAGCCAAACTATCGACCTAGGAACTACCTTTGCTGTAGCAACAGATAAAAACGGTTCCTCAGAAATCCATGTTATTAAAGGCTTAGTCAAAAGTAAAAGTGTAAAAACTAAAACATTCAAAGAGCTCAAAACAAATGAAGCTCTGAGTGTTAACAATGAATTAAAAGAGTCAAAACTCGAAGCTGACTCTGGAAAGTTCTTAACCCTCCTTCCACCCAAAAAACTGAAAGACTTCAAGTATATCCTTTGGCGCTTTAATGAGGGAAAAGGAAAAAGCTCAGAACATGAATCCTATGGTTACGAAAGTGATAAAAACTTCACAGCCCAACTACGATCCGAAAACAAAACCTTTCCAAAATGGATCGAAGGAAAGTTTGGACAGGCACTTCAATTCAACGGCAATAGCAACTATGCCGAAACTGGTTTCAAAGGCATCGGTGGTTCACAAGCTAGAACTGTTAGCTTTTGGTTAAAGACCAACAAAAGCTATACAGACAAAAACGGATATGCCATAGTAACTTGGGGGTCATTCAACAACAGTGGCAGCACTTGGCAAATCTCACTAAACCCCATCGCCGAAGATGGCCCTCTAGGTAGAATTCGCTGTGGTACCCACAGAGGTCAAATCATCGGCACAACAGATTTAAGGGACAATAAATGGCACCATATATCAATCGTACTTTATAGCGGATCTGAAGCAAATGTATCAACCCACATTCTTATCTATGTCGACGGCAGACTTGAACAAGCTTCTCGAAAATCGATCCGAAAGATATATACAGATGTCGAAAGTGACCAAGCCATAAAGGTACAGTTTGCCAGAAATGCGGCGGACACAAAAGCTTCCAAAAGACCGGCAAAACGATTTTTTAATGGCGCTCTAGACGAGATCTATGTCTTCAATAGTGCGCTCTCACAAAAAGACATACTGAAGCTCATGAATAACGAACCTATCCTCAACAAATAAGTTTCATTGTGCTCAACCAGTTGACAGCTGACCAAAACTAACCCATAATCAATACTTAACGTAAAGGGAAAAGCAGGTTCAATGTGTCAATGAAATCTTATCTATTCAAATCGACTACCGAGAAAGTCTGTAAAGTTAAAGACACGGACGACATACAAAAAACTTTTAACTGTATTGAATCCAACGGTATAGATCCAACGACACTAACACAACTTGAGTCCATTTTATCCGGCGAAGACTACTACAACATCTGCATCAACGACAACTATACTATTTTCCATCGCTTCAACGATGAAGATGGCCCTGTCTTCATCAACTCATCTTCACAACTACTACAACAACTAAAAAACCTAAATAAACAACAAAAAGATGATATTTTAGATAAGTGGTGCAAAACTCAAGAAATGTCGCTCTATGGCTGGACTCCAAAAACTGCCGAACACATAATTGATTGGCTCATTCAAACCTGTGAATCTTCGCAAGATCCTAAAGAACAAATCATACTTTTCTTAGATGCAGACCAGGACATCAACTCCATCACTTAACTGGAGTATAGAACAAAGCCAGCGAAGCAGTATAACCATGAATATACGTACTGCCATTTACCTGACCAAACTCTCCACTACAAAAGAAGCCTCCTAACGGGGCTCCCTCTGACACCTGAGCGACTATTCCAGAATCAACACTTTGCTTCCCATAGAAATCCGCTAATCTACCCAAACAAGAAAAAAGCATCATCCCTTTGCAGTCTCTTGTTGAGAGCTTCACCTTCATCTTATTTATGATAGACTGCAGCTCTTCTCTACTACTTTCAGGGTCTCTTATATGAAAACGAACTGTCTGACCTTTCTGTAAAAAATCACCCACGACAAGTGCGCCATTTTCAGGATTAATCCCTCGAATATTGCGAATCAGATACTCCTTTTCATAAACACCTATGTCTAAGGAATCCATTTCAACACCAATAAAAAGCGATTGGTGCAGCAACTCTTTATCACTTTCAGAAAGTCCATCAGACAATTTCTTCAAACAAAGCATCGGACTGTGACCATCCAATTCCTTCAAAACAGTTTCATTGCAGTCTGAGATCTCGAAATCTTCACCGATTGCTCTACAGCCCTGTGCTACTATGGGTATCACATCTATTTCACCTGATAGCGAAACTATAACCATGCCCTCATTAAAGACATCTTCATTTGAGATCAACGCCGAGGTTCCTTTAAACTGAACACCTGAAGAAAAACCGCCGATTATAGTTGCATCGTAAGCATAGTCCAAACCGCGCAATACATTTTCAACACCTTCAGAGTATGGGTCTGCAAGTAAAATAAGTGACTGATTCTTTTTCTTCGCTATTCCCGTATACTTTCTCCAAGCATTTGGGGAGACGTCTTCACCGGGCTCATCTGAAACTTTTATATGATGAATGCTGACATCAACATTAGGCAACTCTGCAACCATCAAACTCAAACAAGGGTCATCAGACAATTCCTCTTGATTTGACAGCATGGCTCCAGCACCACAACCAGCTAATTGCGCCGATGGAAAAGCTCTCTCCAAAGCTTTTGACAAGTCCTCGGCATATGGAAAAAAGCCTGGACTAAAATACACAAAAATCAGATCGGGCTCTGAAGTCATTTGCCTTTCGATCTGATCAATACAACTTCGAACACTCTCTTCAAAATCTTCTTTATCTGAAAACGCGGTCGACCACTTCATTTATAAAATATCTACTTATCTTTTTTCATTCCATGCGATAGTTGAGTACTTCTCTTGGCAAATCTTATTTGACAATGCCAGCAACTCTTCATTGCAGTCAAATTTCGTAAATTCACACTTTAACACTTTCGCAAAACCTTGAGGCAAAACTTCACGCAACTTCTTTGCCGAAAGTATATCAATCCCTTCCATTTCAATTGAACCTTGGTGCAACATACCTTCTTTAGCACGGCGCTGCGCACTACCTGCAATCTTCCGCTCATCTAGTCCAAGAAGGTCATACTTTGTCGGTGTAACAAAACAAACCATTCCTGCACGATCAACTGATTTTGGAATATCTTCAGAAGCCAACTGGCTTGACATCTCAAGCGATTTCAAAGAAGCCTGCACTGCTTGATTCAACCAATTATAACTCTCTACAGGCTTAGTATCCTTCACTACCCAATGATCATTTGGGAGCACAACTGTATAGGTAAAGTGGTGTTTATGATAAACAATTCCGCCGCCAGTAGGTCGACGAACAAACAAGCCTTTATCTTCTGGAACTCGAGAAATCTTTTGCGTATAACCGATCGAAATAGAGTCTTCTTGCCACTCATAAAGCCTAAGTATGGGCCTATTTCTTTCCGCAGCAGTTAACATCAACGCTTCATCTATCGCCATATTCATATATGGAGAGTGCGAATCATCTTGCCATAAGTCCCAAATTTCAGTCATTTTAAATATTTATTTCCCTGCAAAGTTAATAGATTGTCACAAGTTGCTTGCTAAAAGTACCTAAGTAGTTAAATTCGACAACATCATTTGTCTACGATCACTACAGCTATATGTACTAAAAAACAAAAGTTTCATGCTAAATAAAACAGATACAGAATTTATAATTGCCGACGATTCCGAAAAATGGATCGCTACTCATCCGCTTATTACTGGTAGTAACGGCCCAGTTTCTTTAAAATATAAAAATGACCTCTTAGTTGCAAACTGCGGTGGTTATATAGGGGAGATCAACGAATCTGGTTGCGTCCCTCGAAAAATAAAAGATTACCATAAAGCTGGTACTTCAGTCATAGAGTTTGACGGATTCCTTCCTTGTGGATCAGGACAAGTCAACTACAAACAAACTTACAGATACTCAAACAAGCGCCTTAAAGTTACTACTGACGTCAACTTTCCGCCTGAGTCAACTGTCTCAAGACACTTCTCTGTCGGCTCCTTAGACTTACCCGGTAAGTGGAGCTCATTTGTCGTCATCCCTGGAGCATTCCACCAAGCCCATGGGGCTCAAGCTAAAGAAATGACTATACCGAAGTTTGAAGGTAAAGACATAATGCTCGGTCACTGGCACCGTCCACCACTCTCTGTAACATTTAAAAGACCAAATGGAACAGTTCTGGAAGTTGGTACCGGCTCTGACATTTGGCGTTGGGAAGAAAACCTTGGCTACGAACCTGAAAGTGGTAGCTACAAAATCATCCTAACTGAAAGTGGCCTAAAGTTTATTCGTGAACCTCTCGCTTGTTGCGAAGACTTCACTCCTGAAAGTCGTCCATATAGATACTCTTGGTACCTAGCTTGGAGAGAAAATGGCGCCAATAAAAAACTGCCACAGCATCAGAAAATAGATCTACGCTTCAACGCTCAAGGTGAACTAGACACGAATCACCTTAAAGAAGAAATTCCTAAAAGTAACTTTTACTCATATGCTGTCTTAGACTTCGAAAAGCTTATGTGGAATAAAGATCAAGTAAGAATCGCGTCTCCATATGACTACATCCGCAACATACGAACTGATAAAGCCTGTTGGTCTGTAAAGTCCGTCATGGGCCAAGCAAAGAAAATCATCCGTAAACTGCAAGGTGTTGAAGGCCTACATGGAGTTATCGTCAGAAATCTCACTCCTGGTCCTTGCTACTGCGCTTCACATGTAAATAAAAAACATGAAAATGGCACAGCCCATTGGGACATCATTGGTCTCTTTGACTTCGCAACTTGGGCAACAAACTCATGCTCTGAAAAGCTCCACCTTCACACTGAAAATGACGGCTCACTTCCACCTTCTATTTCAGGATTATTTGAATGATCTCTTTTGACTTTAGACACTACCACTCAAAAAGTTGGTATCCTGGGCACATGCTCAAAGCTTCTCGCCAAATCAAAGAGAAGCTAAAGCTGGTCGACCTAGCACTTATCTTAGTCGATTCAAGAATTCCAGAATCCTCAATAAATCAGGAACTTGAAACTACTCTTGGCGATAAAGCCAGACTACTTGTCTTAAACAAAACTGACTTAGCAGATGCAGATACGACTCAAAAATGGGTAAAGCATCTCACTGAAAATGACATGCCTTGCGTTTACACAAACGCAGTTAAGAGAAAAGGCTTAAACACTATTTTACCAACTGTTCGTTCCGTCATTAAAAAAGACAGAGAGCGCCGTGGTGCAACAAGACCTCTTTTGAGACCTTATCGCCTATTAATAATGGGTGTACCAAATGTTGGTAAATCATCACTCATCAATGCTCTTGCTGGTAAAAACCGAGCAAAAACGGGTAGAACTCCAGGTGTAACGCAACACCAACAGTGGATCAAACTAGCAAACGACATAGAGCTTCTCGACACGCCGGGTATTATGATGCCAGGCTCTCTCGACAAGGAGCGCGTTCTAAAACTTGGGCTTTGCCACATAATCAAACAGTCTTTACTCGGAACCACTTTCCTCTGCGAGTACCTTCTCTATCAACTTCTGAAGAATGGCAAGCTTGCAAGACTAGCTCACTACAACTTAGAAACTCCAGAGACAAACATAAATGGTCTTCTTACTCAGATCGCCATTTCTCGTGGTTGCTTGAAACCTGGTGGTGAACCGGATCTGGAACAGGCTTCTTTAATCATGCTGAAAGACTATAGCGATGGTAAACTTGGCCGTCTCATCCTAGATGACCCAGAAAATAAAGAACTTCCTGAAGGGTTAGAAATACTCTGGCAAAAATGATTCGCTTACTGGCTATCACCTTTTTCTTTCTCTGTTGTACCTCAAGTGCTCAGGTCAATTCTGAAACTTTAAATAACGATGCAATACAAAAGAAAATAGATAGCCTAGTTAGTGACATACTAAATGCTCAACAGCCTAACGGTTCGTGGCTCTATAAAGGTCGCAATCAAGGCTCAACAGCCTTACACCTTCTTGCTTTAAACAGCGCCGGCCTTAGCGAGAAGAATCCTGCTATAGCAAAAGGCTTGAACTACTTACTCCAAAATCCTCCCAAGTCCGACGTTTACTCAGTAAGCTTAACCATATTTGCTTTACAAAAAATCAACTCAAAGAAATTTTTCAAAAAGATTTCAAGAGCAGCGAAGTGGCTCATCAACTCTCAACACGCAGGAACTTGGAATTACACTGGAACCGGAACAGGAGATAACTCCGTTACCCAATTTGCTCTCTTAGCACTTAAAGCTGCCGAGACTGCAGGAGTTAAGATACCAAAGGCAACTTACGAAAGCTCAAAGAAACACTTCATCTCATACCAAAACCTGAAAAATGGCGGCTGGGCTTACAAAGCTACAAACCCAACAACAACCAGTATGACAAGTGCAGCCTTAGCTTCATTGAAAATCTGTGGTATCGAAGAAGAGATTTCTCTAGAGTTATTAAATGGAAGTAAATATTGTGGGATCTACAAAACTGACTCGAGGATTAGTAAAGGCTTTAAATTTTTAGCTGAAAGATTAAGAAATAGCCCTAATGAGATATTAGCAAATAACTACACACTTTATGCGTTGGAACGTGCAGGAATACTTTATGATAAAAATTTTATTGGTGACAGCGATTGGTTCAAGATAGGAACAAAACATATACTCGACCAAGCCAATTCTTCTGGAAAGTATTTACCTGAAGCTTTCAAACCTCTTTTCCTCTCCAAAGGGAATAGCCCTTACCTAGTCAGTAAACTTAAATGGGGTTCAAATAAAGACTGGAACAACCGCCATAAAGATATGCGCCACTTTACATCAATCGTCAGCAACCAAATCAAACAAGAACTAACGTGGCAAAATGTTTCACTGAATGATGATTCTATAAATTACCTTAGGGCACCGATTTTAAATATAAGCGGAAAAGAGAAATTCTCTTTGACCAAAGCTGAACTCCAAAACCTCGATAAATTCTTAAATAATGATGGCTATATTTTAATAACGCCTTGCCTAAACAGCACCAGATTCCAAAAGAGTATCGAAGAGGAACTGCAAGAACTCTACCCAGACACTTCTTTTCAAGAGATTCCTGAAGATCACCCTTTTAGAAGATCCCACTTTGATTTGCGAGGCAAAAGTCTTGATCTAAAAGTCCTAAAAGGCACCTGTGACTCTAAAAATGTATACCTAGCTACAAACGACATTTCGCTCAGCTTAGAGTCAAAAAACATAAACGTAGGAAATAAAGAGATACTCTTAAACCTGACGAAATTAGCACTCAAAGAAAAGCCACTTATCCCAAAGCTTGCTAAGCCTAAACTTAAAAAGAGAAATAAAAGCCAACTGTTCGAAAGCTTGAAAGGCACTACAGAAAAAACTTCCACTGGCATCCAGCTCGCTCAAGCCATACTCCCTAACAACTTAGACTATATAAAACCCGAGAGCATGAATAATCTTTTGGCATTCATGACGAATTCTCTGAAAATCCAAACTCAAACTGGCATCAACATTATTGATTTAAAAGATAGGACTAAGCTCTCAAACGAACCAGTCATTTACATATCTGGAAGAAAAAGCTTTAACCTAGATGAGCAAGAAACTGAAAACCTTAAAAACTATCTACAGAATGGCGGCTTCATCTTTGCTGATTCTATCTGTTCTTGTGAAGAATTTGATAAAAGCTTTAAAAAGCTTGTCGAAGCAATTCATTCAAACATTTCGAAACTAGAAAAGATACCAAGCTCTCACTCAATCTATTCACTACCTTACAAAATAGAAAGTAGATTATACGGAGTTAAAATAGATGGTAAGTATTCCATCATTTATAGCCCTGACGACTTTTCGACATCTATGAAAAGTTACGCAAAAGAAAGCAAATATGGGCTCCCCACTGAAGAAGCCCTAAAAACTGCGGCAAATATACTTTCTTACGGGCTCTCTCACTAGCCTAAGTATTTAGTAGTAAAACGTTTTTTGACTTCAAATAAGTTTCTTGATATACTTAAGTGTCAAGGAGATTTTGAACTATGAACCAAGTTAACAAAGATGCCATCGTTTCTCAGAATGAGATAGATGACTTAATGGCAATTGCCGATTTTATCGACAACAAAGATAAAAAAACGGCAAACCACACTCTCATTGAAGAGATAAAATCCGCCATCTTAGATTCAGGCAAACTAAGCTTGATAGAGTGGAATGCATTGAGAAGGAAACTGCATGAAATAGAGTCTCTGATCCCCCACATCGATTTAATTATTCGACTGAAGGAACAGAAACAAATGATCGAAAAAGCAAAAACTCTTTCTTAAGACTTCAAACTTACACTGTGAGTGATTTTTACTGTTGGAGACAACATTTTCACTACAGAGCAGTACTTTTCAACAGAAAGGTCTGCTGCTTTTTGAAGCTTTTTCTCTGAGACATCGCCAGAAACTTCAAAGTGCATGTGTATATCTGAGTAAACTGCCGGAACTTCATCGACACGAGTCCCTTTAACAGTCACATCTATATCTTCTGGATTTTGGCGCTGTTTGCTAAGAATAAGTAAAAGGTCCATAGAACTACAACCAGCAAGTCCCATCAGAACCATTTCCATAGGGCGAACACCTTTATTCTCACCACCGATAGATGGTGGTCCGTCAATCATAGCTACAGAACCATCGCTATTTGTCGCTTCAAAATTACAATTAGCGACTCTCTTTAACTTCACTTCAACTTCAGCCATTATTCTACCTCAAATCCAGCTGCTGCAAGATCAGTAAAACCTTCAGAAAGAGCGATAACTTCATCAAAACCCATTTCTTCTAGGATAGGCTTAGCCATCTGAACTCTCTGACCACTACGACAATGTATATAAGTTTTAACATCCATCTCAGCATCATCAGGTTCTTGAAAACCCTCAAGTTGAGATAAAGGCACTAGTTGCGCCTGCTTTAAGTGACCTTGCTGCCACTCATTATATTCTCTAACGTCTAGTAGCTGAGCTTTTCCCTCAGCCAATTCTTTCTTTAAAGTTTCTAAATGTTCCATCACTAACCTCTTAATTCTTAAATAAATCTGTTGATAAGTACTTATCGCCTCTGTCAGGAATAATGGCAACAAGAACGCCACTTTCAAGAGTTTTTGCTAATTTCAATGCCGCTGCTACAGCACCGCCAGCACTCATCCCACAAAAAATTCCTTCCTTACGACAAAGCTCTCGAGTAGCTTCTTCTGCTTCTTCTTGTGTAACATCTATAACTTGATCAACGCGAGTTTCATCGAAAATCGTCGGCAAATACTCTTTCGGCCAACGTCGTATTCCTGGGATCTTGGCCCCTTCTCCGGGCTGAACACCAACAATATTTACCGCTTCGCTCTGTTCTTTTAAATACTTTGAGACACCCATAATGGTACCAGTCGTCCCCATTGATGAAACAAAGTGAGTGATCTTACCATCAGTATCACGCCATATTTCAGGGCCAGTTCCGCGATAGTGCGCCAGTGGATTATCTTCATTACCGAATTGATTCAACATGATGCAACCGCCTTTGGCAACTTGTTCACGAGCATAATCAATCGCACCCTCCATAGACTTCTCTGCTGGAGTTAAAGTCACTTTAGCACCATATGCCTCCATGATCATAACACGCTCTCTTGTTGCGCTTGCTGGCATGACAAGTTCCATCTCGTAACCTTTAGACAATGCGATCATCGCTAAAGCGATTCCTGTATTACCACTGGTTGCTTCGATTATGCGAACGCCAGCTTTTAGCTCTCCACGACTTTCGGCACCTTCAATCATCGATAAAGCAGCCCTATCTTTGACACTGCCGCCGGGATTAGTACCTTCGAGCTTCACAAAAACTTCAACCGCCGGGTTATCGACCAAGCGTTCAAGTTTAACCATTGGCGTATTACCAACTAGGTCAGTCAACTTCATAAATATCTTCCAAATTTTTTGAGAATATATATGATCTTTAAACTGTGAAAACCCAAACAATAAACATTCCACAAACTATCTGTCTAAAGACTATTTGTTTATTTGAGAAAATCTAAAGTTTACATGATTGTAAGAGCATATAAAACACCTAATTTTATAATAGCTTGAGCACCTCTTGACGAATATATGATATAAGTATAAAATTGCCCTATTTAAATGATATTCTCAAGGGCAAAAAAATACGATAAAAGTGTTGAAAATAACTTCGATGAATGTATTATTGGCCCGATTATTCGATGGACATGAACTCTAATTAATCCAAGGAATCTAAATTGAAACCGATTTTCCCCAAGGGAATAGACGATCTTAAACCTGTTATTTTTTTAACAGCCCTCCCGTCTGTCATTGGTATTGTACTGATATTCAATTTTTATTTTACAGACGCGCACCTCTCTGTTGGCTATAAACCAGACCAACCGATTCCGTTTTCTCACCAACTTCACGCTGGCGAGATGGGCATCGATTGTCGTTACTGTCATACTAACGTAGAGAAATCACCTCACGCAACAGTTCCACCTGCCCAGGTATGTATGAACTGTCACAAACACGTAAAGAAAGAAAGCCCAGTGCTCGACATCTTACGCAATCGTTTCGAAAAATATATCGAAGTCGATGAAAAGGTTGGTGGCGAAGTTGTAAAAGTTAAAGTTGAAAACGACGATTACCTCAAGCCAATTCCTTGGGTAAGAATCCACAACGTACCAGACTATGCTTATTTCGATCACAGTGCTCACGTAAATGCCAATGTTGGCTGTGTTGAGTGTCATGGTCGTATTGATCAAATGCCTGTAGTTAAACAGGAAAAACCACTAACAATGTTCTGGTGTCTAGACTGTCACAGAAACTACGAAGATCATGTTCGACCTGAACATGTTGACATCACAGACATGCAGTGGAACTGGTCTAACGAAGAAATTTCAAAAGAAGCTGACTTCAAAAAATCACTTCTTGAATCCAAAAAACTTAACCCTCCTGAGGAATGCAGCGCATGTCACCGTTAAATGGAAATAAAGAAAACGGGAAAACATACTGGCGCAGCCTCGAAGAACTAGAAGGCTCTGCTGACTTCAAGGAATACCTCCATAGAGAATTCCCTGAAGGCTCGTCTGAGATGTCAGACCCGTTCTCACGCCGTGGCTTCATGAAAGTTATGGCTGCAAGTTTTGCTCTAGCTGGTGGTATGACAGGTTGTCGCCGTCCAGAAGAGAAAATCATGCCTTACACCAAGGCTCCAGAAGATATTATCCCTGGTAAATCAGTTTATATAGCTACATCATCTCCTAGATCTAGAGGCTCCCTTGGTCTTATGGTTAAGAGTGATGCTGGCCGTCCAACGAAAATCGAAGGTCTTCCTGGCCACCCTGCGAACAACGGATCAACTGACTCTGCTGCACAAGCTGACATTTTAGATCTATACAACCCATTCAGACAGAAATCTGTTAAGACTAACGAGATTCCTGAAGCTGATTTTTCTAAGGGTATGTCTCCTGAGTTCCGCAAGTCTAGCCAAAAGAACCTTAAAGCACTCAAAGCACATCTTGCTGAGCTAGCAAAGAAGTACAAAGAAAGTAAAGGCGCTGGTCTTTCATTCCTTGGATCGCCTGTTACTTCTCCTACTCAGCTAGCTGTTATCAACGAAGCAAAGAAAGCTCTTCCAAATGCAAAATGGCATACTTGGGAAGCTCTAAATGACGATAACTCTGCAAGTGCTCTTAAGACTTACTTAAGTGCTGATAAGTATGACAACCAAGTCAACTACGATCTGACTAAAGCTGCAACCATCGTTGCACTAGACAGTGACTTCATGATGACTGAAAGAAACTCTGTCAAACTTCTTCAGGACTATGCTGAAAGCCGTAGAATCTACAAAAACAAAGAAAGCAAAAAGTATGAAAACAAGCTAGAAAACCGTTTCTATGCTGTTGAAGCTGCTTTTTCTGTTACAGGTTCAAACGCGGATCACAGACTAAGACTTAAATCTAGTAAGATACAAGACTTCGCATTCGCGCTTGCTTCTAAGATCGCCGCGAAACTACCAATTGACGCAAACCTTAAGAAAGCTATCGATGCTTATACTGGAACTAAAGATTTCGGTGCTCTCACTGCAAGTGTTTCTGGAAACAAATTTCTAGATACTGTTGCTGAAGAGCTTGTTGCGAATAAAGGTAAATCTGTTATTATGGTCGGCGAAAAGCAACCAGCTGCAGTTCACCTACTAGGTCTTGTTATCAACACAGCTTTAGGCAACATTGACAACACAGTAAAAATTACTGAGAAATCAGCAAAAAGCGAAAACCTCGCTGCTGAGTCAATCCAATTACTTAAAAATGACATCATCGCAGATAAGGTTGAAACTCTAGTTATTCTAGACGGCAACCCAGTTTACGATGCTCCGGCAGATCTTAAGTTCGGTGAATCTCTTGCTAAAGCAAAAGAAGTTATCACACTAACTTTATTCCCAACTGAAACCTCACAAGCTTCTAGTATTGTTATTCCAAATAACCACTACTTAGAATCATGGGGTGACACAAGATCTTACGATGGTACAATCTCGTTTGTACAGCCTCTTATCGCTCCATTATTTAATGGAATGAGCGTAACTGAGCTTATCGCTGCAGTTACTGGTCTCGAAGCGAAGAAAGATCACAAACGTGTTCAAGAAACTCACAAGCTTGATAAAGCGAGCTGGGAAAAGTCTATCCAAAGTGGATACCTTGCTGACACTGCTTATGGCAGCATCATCCCTAGTTCTAATCCATCTGAAATAAGCGCTGTGCTTAAAACTGCTAAATCAGTTGATAATGACTTTGAACTTATCTTCACTCCTGATTACAGCACTATCGATGGTCGCTACTCAAACAATGGCTGGATGCAGGAACTACCTGACCCAATCACTAAACTAGTTTGGGACAACGCAGCTTTAGTGAGTTATAAAACTGCTGAAGATCTTGAAGTACAACCAAGAGACATCATTTCAATATCCGCTAACGGCGAAAACTTAAACGTTCCTGTTTGGGTTGTTCCTGGTATGGCAGATAACACTGTTGCAGTTACACTCGGTTACGGTCGTAGCGAACTTGGTGAGCAAAGTGACGATAGAGAGTACGTCGAGTACACTGATCGTGGCTTCAACGCTTACCCACTTCGCAAACGCGACAGTCTTTCATTTGTCGGTGCTAAAGTTACTAAAGGCTCAGGCCAAGGCGACTTAGTTACTACTCAGGATCACTGGGCAATGGAAGATCGTGACTTAGCTAAAGAAGTTACACTTGCAGACTTCGACAACGACTACGAAGCGACAGTTAAAAATAAACTTGAAGATCAGTACGCAACAGTTGCTCCTAAAATGTACTCTGACAGAAAAGAGTTCAAAGAAGCAGATCTCCAATGGGGTATGGTCATCGACCTTAACTCATGTGTAGGTTGCGGTACATGTACAGTTGCATGTCAGGCTGAAAACAACATCCCTGTAGTAGGTAAAGAAAGAGTTAGCGAAGGCCGTGAAATGCACTGGATTCGCATGGACCGTTACTTCTACAGTGGTAAAGACTCTGAAGTTCAAAGTTGGTATGGTGAAGGCGACAAGTTCGATGAGAACAAAGAAGCCAATAAAGTTGACCTACACGACTTAGAAGTTGGTGCACTACACCAACCAGTACCTTGTATGCAGTGTGAAGAAGCACCTTGTGAACAGGTTTGTCCTGTTGCAGCTACTCAACACAGCCCTGAAGGTCTGAACGACATGGTTTATAACCGTTGTATCGGTACTCGTTATTGTTTAAATAACTGTCCGTTCAAAGTACGTCGCTTTAACTACTTCAATTTCCAAGAAGATTTCAAAGACAAACGCTTTGAAGTACAAAAGATGGTTCACAATCCAAACGTTACAGTTCGTTCTCGTGGTGTTATGGAAAAATGTACTTACTGTGTTCAAAGAATTAACGAAGCTAAGATTGATGCTAAAGTTAGAAAAGATGAGTCTATCATCAATTCTTTCACGACTGCTTGTGCTCAAGCATGTCCTACTAAAGCAATCACTTTCGGTAATCAAAACGATGAAACTAGTGCAGTTTCTAAGATGCAAAAAGAAGCGCGTAACTACACTCTTCTTCCACATCTTAACGTTAGACCGAGAACAAGCTTCCTTGGTAAAGTCAGTAATCCAAGTGAAAAACTTGCAAAAGGTAATAGCTAATGAGTGATACAGCATTAGATCCATTTGCAGACAATCCGAATAAGCGTACTGCGCTTGTTCAGGGTGGCTTAAACTTCGGTCAAGTCACTGAGAAAGTCTGCAGCGTTATTGAAGGCAAAACCAGCAAAATTTGGTGGATGTGCCTTGGAGTTTCTCTATCTCTACTAAGTGTACTCGGTATTTCGATCGGCTACCTCATCTGGGAAGGTGTTGGTATCTGGGGTGTAAATAACCCAGTCGGTTGGGGTTGGGCGATTGTCAACTTTGTATTCTGGGTTGGTATCGGTCACGCTGGTACTCTTATCTCAGCGATCCTCTTCCTGCTTCGTCAGAACTGGAGAACTGGTGTAAATAGATTTGCCGAAGCTATGACCCTTATGGCCGTTGCTTGTGCAGGTATTTTCCCTGGTGTTCACATTGGTCGTGTTTGGGCAGCCTACTGGATGTTCCCACTTCCGAACCAAATGGGACTATGGCCAAACTTCCGCTCTCCTCTTTTATGGGATATGTTCGCGGTAAGTACTTATGCAACAGTTTCACTTCTTTTCTGGTATGTTGGTCTTATTCCTGACCTCGCAACTGCAAGAGACCGTGCAAAATCTAAGATTGCAAAAATCGCTTACGGTATCTGCGCTCTAGGTTGGACTGGTGCAAATAGACACTGGCAGTCATACGAAAGAGCTTATGCTACACTAGCTGCTCTTGCGACTCCACTAGTACTTTCTGTACACACAATCGTATCATTTGACTTTGCTGTAGCTAACTTACCTGGTTGGCATACAACTATTTTCCCACCTTACTTCGTGGCAGGTGCGGTATTCTCAGGTTTCGCAATGGTTATCTCACTCCTAGTACCGATCAGAAAGATCTTTAATCTAGAAGAGATAATAACTGTACGTCACTTAGAAAACATGAACAAAATCATCCTGGCAACAGGTACAATGGTTGGTTACGCATACGGCATGGAATTCTTCATCGCTTGGTATAGTGGTGTAGAGCTTGAAGTCTTTGCCTTTGTAAACCGTGCTTTTGGTGAACCATTTGGCTGGGCCTACTGGATCATGGTAACATGTAACGTTATCTCACCTCAGTTATTCTGGTTTAAGAAAATCAGAACAAGCCTTGTTGCTATGTTCATCATCTCAATTTTTGTAAATATCGGTATGTGGTTTGAACGTTTCGTGATCACCATGACACTTCACCGAGACTTTATGCCTTCCAGCTGGGGTGAGTATCACCCAACATTCTGGGACGTATCGATCTTTGTCGGTAGTTGGGGACTTTTCCTAACACTACTTCTACTATTCTTAAGATTTGTACCAATGGTTGCTATAGCCGAGGTTAAAATCGTTATGCCGGAAGCTGATCCACACCACGGGGAGGAACATTAATGGCTAAAGAAGAAAAAATTCACGGTATCGTCTCTGAGTTCAAAACTCCTAAAGAGATCTACCACGCTGCGGAAACATTCCGCGATGCGGGATTCAAAAAGTTTGAAGTCTACACTCCATTTCCAATTCACGGTATGGATGAAGCTATGGGCCTTAAAGCAACTATCCTTCCTTGGATAATTCTTGCTTGTGGTATAACTGGTATGACTATCGGTATCTGCCTAAGTACATGGTCAAGCAGTGAGACTTGGTTATTTGGAATCGAAGGTGGTTATAAAATGATCATCTCTGGTAAGCCTGACAGCTTCGAAGGTATCTACGAATTTATCCCAGTTATCTTTGAAACAACTATCTTACTATCAGCATTCGGTGCTGTTTTTGGAATGATCGGTCTTAATGGTTTACCAAAACTTTATCACCCTCTTTTCACCCATGATTCATTTGCTAAAGTGTCTGATGACGGTTTCTTCCTTTGTGTTGAATCTGACGATCCACTTTACAATGAAGCGAAAATCAAAGAACTTTTTGAAAAAGCTGGAGGCGAAAATGTCAATCAAATCACTGAGTAAGGCAGCCTTAATCGTCTTCAGTGCTGTTGTTCTCTTCGGTTGTCGTGGAAGCGAATCCAAGAAAACACCAATTCACTTGAATCCAAACTTGGACCTTCAAGAAAAGTATAAGCCACAAGAAGAAGGTAGCTTCTTTGAAGATGGCGGTACTATGAGAGCTCCTGTTGAAGGAACTATCCCTCTTGGCGATCAATATGTTAGAAATGGCGCAGACTATCTTAAAGCTGACTCTGAATTCTACCAAGGACTTGATTCAAACAATCAACCTGTAGATAAGATGCCAAGTCTTGATAGACTCGGTTTCAAAGATACAGCATCTCTACTTGCTAGAGGTAAAGAGCGCTACGAGATCTACTGTACTCCTTGTCATGGTAGTCTTGGTAACGGCAAAGGTTTAGTTGCTCAAAGAGGTTTCCCGAATGTTCTGGACATCTCTACTGCTAACTACAAAGCTCCACTAGGTCAGATTTATAAAGCAATAAATATTGGTGGTGCAGTTATGCCTTCATATGCTTATCAAATCAAAGTAAGAGACCGTTGGGCGATTGTCGCTTACGTAAAAGTTTTACAAAAAGCTGCTGCTGATCCTGCATTTGCTAAACCAGTAGCTGAAACGGGAAATAAATAATGGCACACGGAAATAAATTAGATTCAGAAAGCGTCAAAGCTCCAGGTGCAAAATGGGGCGGCCTAGCAATCGGTCTTATCGTGGTCGGTGCTGGTGTTATATTTGGCGGCTTCTCTATGAGCAAGACTGGTCACGGTCTTCACTCTTACCTTACCTCATTTATGTTCTACCTAAGTATCGCACTTGGTGGCTTGTTTTTCGTTATGCTTCAGCATCTCACAAGAGCTGGTTGGAGTGTAGTTGTTAGAAGACTTGCTGAAGGTTTCATGAAGAACATTCTCGTAATGTTGGTTCTTTTTGCTCCTATCTTTATGAACATCGACAAAATCTACGCTTGGGCCGATTCTGGTTCACACGCTGAAGCACACGCTGAGTCATCTGATACAGCACATGCTGGCGGCGAAGCACATCTAACAACTGGTCGTATTGACTCAATTGACGATGTAAAGCTTCAACACCACTTAGAACATGTTCTAATCCACAAGCATAAATACCTTGAAGCTGGATTTTTCAAAATCCGCGTTGGTATCTACTTCTTGGTCTGGATTGTACTTGCTCTATTTATGTGGAAAAACTCTGTCGCTCAAGACAGTCACGGTGAAGCTGCGACTACTATCAAGATGGGTAAAGTAAGTGCCGGTGCTATGCCGTTCTTCGCTCTATCTTTAACTTTTGCTTCATTTGATTGGATGATGTCTCTAGACTACGCTTGGTTCTCAACCATCTTTGGTGTGATCTACTTCGCTAGTGGATTCATCGGTCTTATGGCTTGTTTGATCATTTCTTCATTCTTCCTACAAAAACGCGGCTACCTAAAAGGTGCTGTGACAACTGAGCACTACCACGATATGGGTAAATTTATGTTTGCCTTCATTATCTTCTGGGCTTACGTGTCATTTTCACAGTTCATCCTTATTCGTTACCCGAACATCCCGGAAGAAACTATTTGGTACCTACACAGATGGCAGCACGAAGATGGTTCTCTAGGTTGGAAAAACTGGTCAATCGCTATTCCAGTGATTCACTTCATCCTTCCTTTTATCCTACTTATGTCTCGTCACGTAAAGAGAAACAAAGTTACTTGTATGATCATGGCTGTTTGGATGTTGGTAGCTAGTTACCTACACTTCTACTGGGTCATCATGCCGACTCTTACTTTCCCAAGCGTTACTAATCCTGCTTTTGGATTCAACGATGTTCTTATCGCGGTTGGTATGGGCTTGATCTTCTTTGGTGGATTCTTATTCAACCTTAAAAACGTTAACCTAGTTCCAGTTAAAGACCCTCGTTTAGACGAGTCTCTTAACTTTACTAACTACTAAGGATAAGACGAATGAGTCAACAAGAAAATGAACCAGATGAGCCAAACGTTGGCGCTATCTATGTCATCATTGTCATTTGTATTCTAACTGTTATCGGTTCTATCTGGGGCCTTGCAGAATACAAAGGTCACTTAGACAAAAAGCTACAAGACAGCATTAATCAGGCTGTGTTTGAGCAGAAAGAACAAACTTTGAAAAATGAAGCTCCAAGTAAAGCTATCATTGAACAAAAATTGAAAGAAGCAAAGAGAGGAGACTTTAACGGTCTATGATCAGTGTTAGATCCATAGTACTTGCTTGCATCTTTGCTGTTTCTTCACTACAGGGACAAGGCTTAGGTTCTGATAAGCCTACCCCGGGTGATTTTACGCCGGCAACTCCAGAGAAATACTTTAACGGTATTACTAATCCTGGTGAGCAAATCCTAAACACATCTCTTCCTATGGATGTTGATGTTCGTTTGGATAACGGCAAAACAGTAAAATTAGCTAGTATGTTCGATGGTGAAAAGCCTGCTCTACTCTGTATGGTCTACTTTACTTGTCGCTCCACTTGCGGACCTCTGATGAATGATGTTTATAACAAAATCAGAGACCTCAACATTAAACCAGGAAATGAGTACAACCTTATTTTCCTAAGTATGGAGCCAAATGAAACTGTCGATGTTGCGACTGGCAAAAAAGAGAATTACTTAAAAGAGTTTAAGTATGCATCTGGTGAAGGCCACCACTTTATCACAGCTTCACAAGAGTCAATTACGGCCATAACTAAAGCTCTCGATTTTAAGTATGTCGCTATCAGTGATACATCTGATTATTCTCACCCGACAGTAACTTACTACGTTACTCCTAAAGGTAAGATCTCAAGATTTATCACTGGATTTGGCTTCAATACACAAGATATACGGTTATCACTTCTTGATGCCGGCAAAGGAAAAATTGGTTCAATACTGGACAATGTGCTCCTTCGCTGCTATAAATTTGACCCTAAAAACAAGACATACGTCAGGAACTCTATGATGCTTATGTCTGTTGCCGGTGCTATGACTCTCATAAGCTTGGCCTTGTTTCTCGGGTTTATGTGGTATCACGAATTTAAAAATAAAAGTAAGTCAACAACATAAAAAGAACGATGAATATGCTCAATAACACCCTTGCTATGCTACCTGAGTTACTCCCTCCGGAAGCATCGACGTTCGCCAAAGATACTGACTCGACTTTCATGTTCATCACATGGGTCTGTATTTTCTTCTTTGTCTTGATCGTCGGCCTCATGACGTACTTCGTAGTTAAGTACAAGCGTAAAAGTGAAGATGAAGTTACGCCAAACATTAGCCACAATCTATTCCTTGAAATTATCTGGTCAGTCGTACCGATAATCTTGGTTCTTTTTATGTTCTACTGGGGCTATGTCGCCTACGCCAAAATGATGGACCCGGTTGCGGTTCTTGGTGAAGACGGTGGCGAACACATTGACCTTTACGTCAATGGTAAACAATGGTCTTGGGACATCACCTATCCTGGTGGCTTCACAATTAACTCTAAAGATTCTTTGAAGATGAAGAATGAAGAAGAGTTTACTTGGAGTCCAAAAGAATTAATTTCCGAAGGCAAAGAAAATAACATTACTAGTTACATGACTGTACCTGTAAATGTTCCTGTTCGCCTAAGTATGACTTCTAACGATGTTATTCACAGTTTTGCAGTACCGGCTTTCCGTATCAAGAAAGACGTTATTCTTAATCGTAACGCTATTATCTGGTTCAAAGCAACTAAGCCAGGTCTATACATTTATACATGTAACGAGATGTGTGGTATCGACCATGGTCACATGATCGGCTACTTAAGAGTTGTTGAGCAAGATGAGTACGACAAGTTCATGAAAGCTCTTGATGTACCTCTTCCACCAGAAAAACAATGGGCTGCTGGTAAAAAGCTATATCTAAATAGCTGTTCTGCATGTCACAGTTTAGATGGTTCTCCAAGAGTCGGTCCTTCATGGAAAGGCCTCTATGGAAAGAAAGGTCACAAAATGGTTGACGGTTCTACTGTTGACGTCGATGACGACTACATCAGAGAATCAATACTAAATCCGAATGCAAAGAAAGCTGAAGGATTTGGCGCGGCTGTCATGCCTATTCAGAAGCTAAACGAAAAGCAACTTTCTTATCTTATGCAGTTCATTAAGAGCCCTGATAAAGATCCAAACACAAAGCCTGAGAATAAATAATGAGTGAAGCAGGAACTAACTATATAAATCACGAGAAAGGCATCATGTCTTGGTTGACTACTGTCGACCATAAACGAATTGGCCTTATGTATCTTTGGTCAGCAGTTGCAGCACTTGCAGCTGGTGGTTTCTTCGCCCTAATGATCCGTTTTCAGTTGATGTCACCTGAAAATGACCTCATCAGCAAGCAGACTTATAACCAGGCTTTTACACTTCACGGTGTAATCATGGTCTTCTTATTTATCATTCCTTCTATCCCTGCTGCATTGGGTAACTTTGTATTACCGATCCAAGTAGGTGCTAAAGACGTAGCCTTCCCAAGAATGAACTTAGCTTCATACTACATCTATGTAGTTGGTTCAATCATGGCTCTAGCTGCTATCGCTCTTCCTTACTTCATTGAAGGTTGGAAGCCACTAGACGCAGGTTGGACATTCTACGCACCTTACTCTAAGCAAACTGCCGGTCCGGTTATTCTCATGACCATGGCTGCGTTTGTTCTCGGTTTCTCCTCCATATTTACAGGTCTAAACTTTATCGTAACCATCCATAAACTTCGTGTGAAGGGAATGGGCTGGTACAAGATGCCTCTTATGCTATGGGCTCTTTACGCAACGAGTATCCTACAGGTTCTAGCAACTCCAGTTATCGGTATCACACTTCTTCTTCTTGCAATGGAGAGAGTTCTCGACATCGGTATATTTGATCCTGCTAAAGGTGGTGACCCTGTATTGTTCCAGCATTTCTTCTGGTTCTACTCTCACCCAGCTGTATACATCATGATTCTTCCTGGTATGGGTGTTATCTCTGAACTTATCTCTACATTCTGTAAGAAAGTTATCTTCGGTTATAACGCTATTGCTAACTCATCTATCGCTATTGCGGTTATCTCATTCTTCGTTTGGGGTCACCACATGTTCCTGAGTCAGCAAACTACATTCTCAAGTATGGTTTTCTCATTCCTTACTTTCGGTGTTGCTATCCCATCAGCGATCAAGATCTTTAACTGGGTTGCAACTCTATACAGAGGTTCAATCGACCTTAAGACTCCTATGTGCTATGCACTGTCATTCTTATTCCTATTCACAATTGGTGGATTGACTGGTCTATACCTAGGTACGCTTTCAACTGACATCATCCTTCACGATACTTACTTTGTAGTAGCTCACTTCCACTACGTAATGTTCGGTGGTACGGTTATCGCTTTCTTTGGTGGTCTTCACTTCTGGTGGCCTAAGATGTACGGCGTTATGTACAATGAATTTTGGGGACGCCTTGCATGTGGAATCATCTTCATCGGTTTCAATATGACTTTCTTCTCTCAGTTCTTCTTAGGATCAACTGGTATGCCTCGTCGTTACCACTCATACGCTGGTGATGCACACGTTGCAGAAACTTGGAAGTCTATGTCTGGCCTATCGACAATGGGTGCCGTTATACTTGGTTGTGGCATAGCTATTATGTTCATCAATCTTCTTATCTCACTTAAAACAGGTAAGAAAGCACCACGTAACCCATGGGGAGCTACGACTCTTGAATGGGAAACTCAGTCACCTCCAGTTCACGAGAACTTCGAGGAAGAGCCTAAATTTACTAGAGAACCTTACAGTTACTAAGGAACAGGTTTTTAAATGAGTAGTCATAACACAGCAAAAATAGAAGTCGATAAATCACAGTTTGCGGAACGAAACGTTTCTCACCACTTTGTCGACGCAGATCAGGAATTTGACTCATGCAAAATGGGCATGTGGCTTTTCCTTCTTACTGAAATACTTCTTTTCGGTGGTTTATTTGTAGCCTACGTCGTGTTCCGTACATGGCACCCTGAAACATGGGAAGCTGGTGCAGAACACCTTGATTGGAAAATGGGTGCAGTTAATACTGGTATACTTATCGCAAGTTCAGTAACCATGGCATTAGCTATTCGCCAAGCACAGCTAAATGACAAGAAAGGAACAGTTATGCTCCTTCTTGCAACTGTTCTTCTAGCAAGTGGCTTCCTAGTTGTTAAGTACTTTGAGTACACTCACAAGTTCCACCTTGGTATCTTCCCTGGCGGCGACAACTACATGTTCCCAGGTAAGCACCTTTCGAACGAGTTCATCTACTTCAGTATTTACTACATGATGACTGGACTGCACGTTCTTCACGTTCTTTTCGGTATGGCCGGGATCATTTGGGTTACACTAAGAGCTGCAAAAGGCGAATTCTACAGTGCGTACTACACTCCTGTAGAGATGGTTGGTCTTTACTGGCACTTAGTCGACTTGATCTGGATTTTCTTATTCCCACTACTATACCTGACTAAATAAGGAAAATTTTCAATGAGTGCACACGATCACCACAATCCTAGTACACACCATCCTCACGTCATGCCTCTTAGCATGTACTTCGGAGTTGGTTTTGGACTAATCATTTTGACTGTTCTTACAGTATGGACTGCGAAGTTCATGCCTGAAACAATTGAACACTATACAAAAATGAAGATTACTCCTACTATTGCGATCATCATTGCGATGTTCATAGCTTCTATCAAAGCTGCTCTAGTTTGTCTTTTCTTCATGCATTTGAAGTATGATAAGCCTTTGAACAGACTTACTTTCATTAGTGGTCTTTTCTTCTTATCTCTATTCTTTATCTTTACACTAGCTGATACTCTAACAAGAGATACAAACCCAACTCCGGCTGTACACAGCTACATGCCTGAAGAGTTTAAGACTATCACTGGTAAGCCACCAACACCATACTGGGTTCCAGCTTGGGTTGGTTACGACGATCACGGTCATAAGATTGGCTCACACGACGGTCATGGACATGACCACGGTGACCATACCGGACATGATCACGATCATGGAGATCACGCTGGTCACGACCACGGCGATCATGAAGGCCATGATCACGGTCCAAAAGACAAGAAGTAAGATTTTGAGGGAGTCGCAAGGCTCCCTTTTTTATTATGTCTAAAGGCTTAAAACTCGCTATTGGCATCCTCGCATTTGGATGCATGATCCCTCTTATTACTGCATTCCTTACTCTTCGTAAGAAACCAATATACCATACACGCACCCTTCCTTTTAAAGGTTCTTTTGTACAATTAACTTGGCAAGAGAAACCTGAAGCAAATTTAGAACACATCCTTATCTTTCGGGAAAAACCAGAGTTGTATCAAGCCTCTTCTGGACTAGACATAAGGCCTCCTGAAGATATAGCTGGTTATGTCGTTTATCCTAGAGGAGTTTTTTATGATAACGCCCCTCTTCTCAAGCCGGTTCAAAAGGTTTTAAAGAGACAGAAAGTTGATGTTCGAACTTGGTTCCTTGAAAAAGGCAAAGCATTTCCTGCAAAACTACTTCCACAACACTTAGATCAGCTCAAAGAAATAGTTGCGACACTAAGAGATCATAACATCACTGAAGAGCAACTTATAGAACTTGTGACTTCAAAACCCGCTTGGTTAGCACTGACTTCTCAATTTTCTGAGTTTAAAGAAAAACTTGAGAATGGCAAGATCGATCTCACTCCGAGAAAGCGCCGTTCTGAATTCATGAACTTCTAAGTCTATGTCTTCGAAAGCTTACAGAGGAAGAGTTGCTCCTACTCCTACAGGCTTTTTACACCTTGGCCATGCATCTACTTTTGCTATGGCAATGAAAAGATCTTTAGCGAAAAATGGCACCCTTGTATTTCGCAATGAAGATCTTGACCCCCACCGCTGTAAACAAGAATATATCGATGCTTCTCTAGCAGATCTCAAATATGCTGGCATCAAGTGGCAAGAAGGTCCTGATGTCGGTGGTTCATTTGGTCCATATAATCAAAGTGAAAAACTACTTTGGTTTAAAGAAGTTTGGCAAAAGCTTCTAAAAACTGGGCATATCTATCCATGCCACAAATCTAGGAAAGAAATAAACACTGAAGCTAAGCAAAACTCTGAAGGGGAAGTTCTTTTCCCAAAACAATTCAGACCAGAGAAAAATGACTTTTTAAATAAAACTGAGCCAGGCTTGTGCAACTGGCGCTTCAAAGTTCCTGAGAACCTTAAAGTTCAGTTCCTTGATAACAACTTTGGAGAACAAACATTCGTTACAGATATCGATTTTGGGGACTTCCTTGTTTGGCGTAAAAACGGCTTCCCTTCATACGAACTTTCAGTTGTTGCGGATGATTATGCTATGGGAATAACTGAAGTTGTTCGCGGTGCGGACTTACTACTTTCAACCGCACGCCAAATACTTCTTTATAATGCTCTAAATTGGTCTATCCCTGAATTCTATCACTGTGAATTGATCCTCGACGAAAATGGTCAACGCCTAGCTAAAACACACAAGTCTTTAGCCTTGAGAGAACTTTTCCCCTCTAAGCAGTGGATAGAGTATAAAAAATCACTTTTTAACTAAGCTCAAGCTCTATACTGCCTTGTACACACTTTAAGCTTTATTATATTAACATCGTATTTTTTTAAATTATAAAGGAGCGTTCATTATGAAAAAATTTATCGCAAGTCTATTTCTAGTATCTGTATTCACTTTTGTTGGTTGTGGCGAAAAAACAACTGGTGACAAAGTAGACGACGCTATCGAAGCTGGTTCTGACAAAGCTGAAGATGCTAAAGAAGCTGCTGGCGAAGCGCTAGAAGGCCTCAAAAAGTAATTTTACTTTTTAGCTAAGACTTTAAACGCAAATCAATTTATTGGTTTGCGTTTTTTTGTGCCTTGGGAATAAACTTTAAGGCCAATGAATTCACACAATAACGCTTATTCTTCTCTGTGAACTTCTCACCCTTTTTGAGATGCCCCAAGTGCCCCTCACAATTAACACATGTTATCTCTGAATAAACCTTTGTTGAGTCCTTGATCTTAACTCGCCCCTCAATCATTTCATCGAAACTTGGCCAACCACTCTTAGAGTTAAACTTTGCGTTAGATAAAAACAAAGGACTATCACACTGTTTACAGATGTATGCCCCATCCTCATAGAAGTTATCATACTTCCCTGAATACCTTTTTTCGGTCCCCTTTTCAATCAAAATATAATGCTCATCTTCAGTCAGGGCATTGTATTTTGACTGCTTGTTACAGGTAAAAGGAATCACTAAAAGTACTAGTAAACTTATGACTCTTTTCTGCATCTTATAACTCCAAAAAAAATGCCGCCCATAATAGGCGGCATTTTTAAAATTTATTTAAGCTCTAAGTTTTACTGAGCTCTAGGAACTTTGATCACCATTCCTGGCTTAAGATCTTCGTTACCTTTAACTTCTTTATTCGCCTTAAGAATTAACTCTTTAGTCGTATTGAAGTCACTTGAAAGACTTTCTAGAGTGTCACTTTCGACAACTAGAACATCCATAAGCTTCATATTTGCAAGTGGATCAGCCTCTGACTTCGCTTCAGGAGCAGAAGGCTCTTCTAGTGGGTCTTCAGTCTTCTTAGGTTCAGGAAGATCATTTGTGAACTCTTTTGGTTCTTCTTTCACTTCTGGCTCAAACTTAGGCTCTTCAACCTTCTTTGGCTTCGGCTTTTTCTCAGTTAGAGTCTTTTTGATTTTATCTTGCTTAGCAGTTGGCTGACCAACTTTATTCTTAGCATCTGCAGGAATAACTAACTTCTTACCAACGATGATATTGTTGTTCTTCAAGCCATTTGCAGCCTTAAGAGACTTAGTGCTTGTACCAAATCTTTGAGCGATAACTGAAAGACTATCACCTTTCTTAACTGTGTAAACATTTCCAGAAACTGGAGCATAAGATGATGAAGAAGAACTACCACCAGATCTTGGGCTATTTCCACCAGGAATAGTTAGCTTTTGACCAATGCGGATGTTGTTACTTTTCAAACCATTCGCTGATTTTATAGCACTAACAGATGTTTTATAACGCCAAGCTATAACTGAAAGACTATCACCTTTCTTAACTGTGTATGAACCACTAGTTTTATTAGAAGATGATTTAGAAGGCTTAGATGCTACTGGATTATACTTAGCACCAATAGGCAAAGAAAGCTTTTGACCAATTTTCAAACCTGAAGTTTTAGGCATGTTGTTAGCTCTTGCCAACTCATCAACGGTGACACCGTGATTGTGAGCTACTTTCCAAAGTGAATCGTTTCTCTTAACTGTGTATGTTAAGTTACTTACTTCTGGAGCTTTATAAGTCGTTACTGGAGGATTATTGATTGGACCTTGGTCGTCAATGATTATATCTCTGCCTGGTCCGCTTGGAGCATTAAGAATTACACTAGAACCTTGAACTGGAGCAACTACTGTTGGTCCTGAAGGAACATAGCCACCTTGAACACTTGTTGGAGGAGGCATATGGCCACCGCGATTATTGAAAATATCATCTCTAGGCGCTTTAGGTTTAAAAGTGCTACAACTTCCAAACAGGAGGAAACCGGCTGTGGATACCGTTACAAGCCCTGTCCTGACTAATCTATCTTTCATATTTGGTCCACTCCTGAACTATTTCCATAAAAATTTCACCTCTTTCTGCATAGCTTTTGAACGAATCTAAACTCGCACAGCCTGGAGAAAGCAACAATGTCTCTTCTGACTTTACAGCGTCTAATGCTAATTTCACTGCATCTTCAAAGCTTTCACTCATTTCACATGAAACAAGTTTATTCCAAGAGTCATACAAGATTTGACGACACTCACCGTAAATAAACAACTTTCTAACATAGGAACAAAGTGCCGCATTGACAACTTTAAAATCCATTTTTTTGTCTCTACCTCCCGCAATTAAAACAACATTCTTACCGGAGGGCTGACCACAACTTTCTATAGCCATTCTCATGGCGTCAGGATTCGTTGCTTTAGAATCATTTATAAAGATTATTTCATCTTTAATCAAGAACCTTTGCAGTCTATGTGCAGCAGGCATGAAGTTTAGACCACTTTTATAAGCTTGATTTACCTCAAAACCTAAATCCATAAGTATGGAAATAGTCACTAAAACATTCTCTGCATTGTGAATGCCTTTCAAAGGATGTAGTGAATAATCAAGCATCTGTTCATTTACATAAAGCTTATGATCAGCAAGATAAAAGTCTGACAACTTATCAACACTACTAATCACCCGACTAGCCTTACAATCGAATAGAGCTAGATCTGCGACTGATTTAGAAATTACTTTCTTCTTTGAGTGTTCTAAAATCAAGCCTTTGGTTTTAGCGTAGTGGCCAAAGTTTTCATAGCGATCAACATGGTCACTTGTGATATTTAAAATAGCCCCAACTTCAAAAGATATTTCCTCCAAAGCCTCAAGTTGAAAAGAACTAACTTCGACAACTATAAAGTCCCAACTCTGCCCTTCTCTAACAACACGACTCAATGCATAGCCAATGTTGCCCGCTGCAATACACTTCTGACCTAAACATTGAAGACTATGAGTTAACAACTCAACCGTGGTTGTCTTGCCATTTGTTCCAGTAACGCCAATAAGCTTTGCTTCACAGAATTGAGCCGCAAACTCCAGTTCTGAAATGATCGGTGTATTTAGAGCAAATAGCTTTCTCCCAAAATCACTCTTAGGGTGAATACCTGGGCTAATAACAATTTTATCACAATCTTGATCAGACCAATCTTCATTTTGGCCAAGAAATACAGTCGCTCCAAGTTGCTGAAGCTCTTCAGAACGTTTGATAAGTGTGGGAGTTTTATTTAGATCAACGGCTGTAACTTTTAAACCTTTAGCTAAGCCAAGTCTGCAAGCTTCGTATCCACTGACACCGAGACCCGCAACTAGTATGGAGTTCATTACCAACGGAAGGCGGTTTTGATGTTACGCCAAGTTTTCTTAACTTCAGACTTAAACTCTTGAACTGCGCTCTTGCGACCTTCGCGATCAACAGTGTAATAAACTTGACCGATTTTTAAAGCGCCGCCACAAGTGACAAATGCTGGATTGTTTATCACTTCTTCGTCACCATTTATTTCAATCAACTTTGCTATACGAGTCGGAGTATTGAAAACTTCCTTGGCGAGTTGTTTGATCTGAGGAATCTTACTTCCTCCTCCACTTAAAATGAGGCCATTCCCGATTAGGTTCAGTACGTCATGTCTTTCAAGGTCTGCATGAATTATTTCAAACAGCTCTCTTAGACGCAATTCGATAATATGCTCGAAAGTACTGCGAGGTATCTTTCTATCTTTCTGGCCAGCAAGTCCAGGGATCTCTATTAATCGAGCTCTGCCGTCACCCTGACCTATAGCCGTTCCGTACTTAACAAGAAGTTGCTGGCAGCGATTATACTCAAGCTTTAAACCCAGGGATAAATCGTTACAGATCTGATTCGTACCAACGGTAATTATTCCTGAATGCTGCGGAGTTTTACCATGATAAAGTGTGTATTCGGTCGTCCCTGCGCCTATATCGATCGCAAGAGCACCTTTTTCGTTGTCATCCTCATTCATAACACCATAAGCAGTACAAAGACCGCTAAACATGTGTCCATAAAGGTTTTGACTAAAATAGTCTTCGACAAGTTTCTGACTTGTCATGATGTTGTTGCGCTTACCGTAAATAATATGAATATCAACAGTCAAGCGACTTGCTACCATACCAACTGGATTCTGAACCTTGCGAGAGTCATCTAAAAGAAAGAAGCGCTCTAAAGTATGAATCAGTTCTGACTCTGCCGGAATAGAAGTCGTTCTACCGAGACGTGTAACCGAGACAACGTCGTCTTCATTTACAGACTTTCCTGAAATAGGTGTATTGCCTTGGCGATTGACAGTTTGAATATGTTCGCCAGTAAGAGCTAAGCAGATATGCTCCATAGGAAGTCCAGCCATTTTCTCTGCTTTATCAACAGCAAGACCAAGTTGTTCAAAAACGATTTTAGGATTTGTTATTTCGCCTTTTTCGACTTTATGGGAAGAGGCCTCCCCATAACCAATCACATTCAATTGGTTGCCATCTAATATTTCCGCAATAAGAACCTTAACACTGCGTGTGCCGATCTCTACTGCTGATATTATTTCGTTCCTTTTACGAGGCATGAGCTAAAATAATCAACTTTTTTTGGTCTGTTAATGGATGATAGAATTAAGATAATCGACATAGATCCATTGTCCTGCCGTAAGAAGAGTCATTTTCCGAAAAAATAACTAGTCAGCCAAACCAATCTTTTTACGAACCATAGAAGCGCGTGTTTTATTTAAATCTTCTGTGCTGAGTAATTCTTGCATGACGCTCTGCAAATGGGCATTGCCGGAACAAGTCAGTGCATCTTCAACTTGTTTGAAATTTAAATTCTCAAATAGACCGAGCTGAAGTCCAAGCCTCAAAGTTAATAGTAAATCAAAAGCTTCCCCTTCGTCCAACATAAAGTTGTACTTCAAAGTGCCATATGCACGACTTACAAGATTTTGAATTCTGTGAGAACTATCTGCCATAAGTTTAACTCTAGAGCGAGTCTCAGCATCGATGACATCATTTATAAAACTTTTAAAACTAGAAATGATCTTTTCTTCTTTAACACCAAGAGTCTTAACCGTTGATAAGATGTAACGACCTTGGGGCTTGCGGTTGTCTTGGTTTTCTGAAGCCTGAAGTTCATAACCAAAAACTCGTGCTGATTGAACTAAGCCATTTATTTGACCCGAAAGGTAAAGGCCTGTTAGGTCCAAAAGCACTTCACACTTAAGACCTGTACCAACATGCTCTGGAGATGCTGTTAAGTAACCATAATCATTCGAAAAGTCATACTTAAGTTTTTTGCCAAATATATCATCAACATAAGTCAGGTACTTCCAACTTTTATGCAACTCTAAACCTGGACGCATAACTTGGATCTTCATATGATCTTCGTCATTCACCAAAACTGAAAAGTACTCTTCCTCATCAATGATCACACCAGCAATACCGCTGAAGACACTGTTATGAGTTATATGACTTCTCTCGAGAAGTAGATCTTTCTCTATCTCGTTAAGTGTATTTAACTCGTATGAGTTCAAACGTTCGTAGTCTGGCAAACTCTCGCTGACTTCAAATATGTCCTCGAGTACATCAAGACCTGCCAACTCATCCAGCTTATCTGGATACAATTGACCTGCGATGTTTCTCGCAAGAGACATTTTTGTTGAAAGAACAATTGGACTACTTGGACCACTTAAACACAACCAAGGCATAGACCTTGAGGCAAGATTCTTAAAAAACGAATTCATGAAAGAGCTTTTTTTAGCTCCGCGATTTGATCCCGTACTTTTGCCGCCGTCTCATATTCTTCATCGGTAATCAAAGAGGTTAATTTGGCTTCCAAAACTTGGAGTTCATCAACTTCTTCTTTCTGGATAGGCTCAAAGCCTAATTTAAATGGAGTCTTACCTAAATGTTTGTTTTGAATAACATTTGGATAGAGGTGTAGATTTAAAGAAGCTTTTAAGTTGTCATAACAAGCACCGCAGCCAACTCTCTTAGATTTATCAAAATCTACCGTTGTTGTGCCACACTCTGAGCAGACTTCAGGCTCAGATGGTTTTTGAAGAAACGCTAGATCGGCAATGATTTTCTGGAGATCTTCACTCTTTAGATTTTCAGGGCTAAGTGCTTCGATACCAGCACACTGACAACAAATTTTCATTTGTGTGTGATTCTCACCGGCATGCTTCTCAATATGAATAGCTGCTACGTTTTTCTTACAAATATCGCAAATTTTCTGCAAAACTTTCAGACCTCTTAAATTCCCTAGTATAGTAGCTCGAATTTTTGCAGACGTCCAGTTCTTTTCGATTTATGCCAGATTTCAAGCTTGCAGGAGCCGTTTCTATTGTGCATAATGTTTAAAATATTTTTAATTTTAACTACGATTTCTTGGTTTTTACGCCAATGACAGTTATTTTTAACACAATTGTTAATTTAGGAGCCACTATAGTATGAGAGGCCAGTCCGCAAGGATTTTACTAACCGGAACAGACTTAGTAGGAATTTCTTCCTATGTAAAACTTCTCCAAATGGAAGGTTACGAAGTCTATACTGCATTCAATGGTGCAGACCTACTAGATGTGCTCGCTCGCGAAGATTTTCGCTTTGGCTTGATAGTCACTGACGTGCACATTCCCGGCCTTAACAGCTACGAACTAGCCGATTACATCGCGATGAACTCTGATGGCGCCGATATCCCTATTATCGGTATTGCTGAATTCCCGAGGGACGAAGAGTTCTTGATGGAGTCTGGAGAATCTTTTGCTTTGATTATCGAAAAAGGGTTCACTGTGAATGAACTGCTTGATGCAGTTGATTCAGTTGTGAATGTTGATTCTTCCCTTGGCGATGGTATGACTGATCAGCAAATTCGTACTCGTGCAGCTCAACTAAACGACACAAGTACAGTCCCACTTAATCAAGATGAATACATCGAGGCAGTTCAAAACTACGTCCAAAACCGTGGTCACCAAGAACTACTCGACAAATTCAAAGAGATGTGATTTTAAAAGGTCACTCAACCGGTGGCCTGCTTTTCCTTCTATGCTAAATGCAAACTCCATTTCAGATCCTTCTTGGCGTAAAGCGCTCAATGAAACTTTAGAATCCAACACTTTTAAGAAGCTTACGGCTTTTTTAGAAGACGAGTACAACACCCAAACTATCTACCCTCCTGAAAAAGATGTTTTTACGGCATTTAACCTAACTCCACTAGATGAAGTCAAGGTCGTTATCCTTGGTCAAGACCCTTACCATGGCCCAAACCAAGCACATGGATTAGCTTTTTCGGTAAAGTCTCCATGTAAACCACCACCTTCTTTGAAAAATATTTTTAAGGAACTCGACATAAACCCTACTCAAGGTGACCTAACTAGTTGGGCACAACAGGGAGTTTTTTTGATGAATACGGTTTTGACCGTCCGCGCTTCTCAAGCTCATTCACACAAGAACCAAGGCTGGGAAGAGTTCACTGACGCTGTCATTCATACTTTATTAAAAAGATCAAAACCAATCATATTTGTCCTGTGGGGAGCTCCAGCACAAAAGAAGAAAGAGCTTATAGAAGCACACCATTATATACTAGAGTCGCCTCACCCATCACCTTTATCCGCTTATCGTGGTTTTTTCGGTTGTGGACACTTCCAAACCATCAACAAAATACTTCGAGAGAAGAAAGAAAAAGAAATAAATTGGCAGCTTGGTGATTCTCTCGTCCAGCCATCACTTTTTGAGTTGACATAACAACTCCTTCAAACTAGTTTAATCGGGGACGATACTACAAGGGACTTATGAGTAAATTTCTAATACTATTTCTATCACTTTTTGTCAGCGCGCGCTCTTATGCTCTAGATGTTCAAGAGATTTACTACGGGTTTGACAATCAGGTAATCAACAATTCTTTCAATTTCATCACCTTTAAAGTTCACAACAATACCCCAAAAGCATTTGATGACGTCATCACACTTAAAAGCTCTGGCATAAGCGTTAAAACTATAAATACAAAACATGTCTTTTTGGCGCCAAACCAACGTAAAACTATCCAGATGTATTTTTACATACAAGAGCACTACGACGGGCTCATCATCCAAGCTGGAAAGGATCGATTTACTACCGACATCCCTTCCGAGTCAATCGGGGCCAATATTTTCATCAGTGACAAACCTGGAAGACTCCCTAAACACTTTAAGTTTTTTCCCCAAGAATATTTTCCTGTATCTACACCTCTAACGGATTCACTTAGTCGGGTCATTTTTGATACATCTCCAGATTGGACGCCGGCTCAAAAAGCCACTTTCATGACTTGGCTAAAACTTGGCGGTATTGCTATTGTCCTTAAAAAGAAAACTGGCGGCTTCCCAAAATTCACTTCTCTCATGGCACCTCTAAATGGAACAGGTAAAGTCCAAGCAATAGGTGCTGGTCAAATACAACGACTAGAATCAATAGACAAAATTCGCATTCCAAACTTTCGCCCGAAGAACGCTCAATCGGGCTACAACCAAAACACTGACGATTCTATCTTCTCTAACCTTCAACTATTAGTCAAAACGGATCACAATTGGGCATTCATATATTTCCTAATTGTTGTCTACCTTCTATTAATCGGCCCGGCAAATTACTTTATCGGCCGCAAAACTCGAGATTGGAAAATTCCAAACTTGTTCTTCATCCTTACCGTCGCTGGATTCTCTATACTCTTTGCCATCATCGGTAAACGAGGTTATGGAGAAGAAACAAAGATCTGCTCATTTACTTTTGCTGACCATATCGAAGGAAATCAATACAACATCAAGCAATGGTCAAATATCTTTGTAACTTCAGGCAATCAGTACGTTTTTAGTCACAACACAAAAAGTAACCTTTATGCCAGCCCAGGAAACTTTGAAATGGCTACTCAGCTTTCTCAAGGTGATGGAAAATTCATCGCTGATATACCGTTATTTTCATCTAAGAAAATGATTCATTCGGCTAATGGAACAGGAGCTGATATAAAAATCACCAATTCAGAAAGAACTGTTCACAATGTGAAGTTAACCATCGACTCCAAAACCAAAATTGACAAAGCTTGGTTCATCATGGGCAGCTCAATTCACATCGCCATAAAGAAAGGCAACACCTATACTTCTGGAACAGAAATCGATATAGATGACAACATCTTCTACAACTCAAATGAAAATAAAGTTTATGAGAATATCCCTGAGATTGTACTCCAAGAACTAGCAAGAACTAAAAACCTCGCTCTTTCGTATAATAACAATCCGATCATCAACTCACAGGCTGTTCACTTTCTCGCTTTAACTGAAACACCAAAGTCATTTCACACATTGGCGAATATTACTGACAACGAAACCGGCTTTACTTTAAACCGATTTAAACTGAATCTGGAAGAGGCTTTTTAATATGACAGATACTGCGACAACTCAAACATATGCACTCGAAATAACTGGCCTAAGTCATTCTTTTAAAAGCCACCAAGCTCTAAACAATGTTAACTTCAACGTCCCTGCAAAGTCCATACATGGTTTTGTTGGACCAAATGGTGCCGGAAAGACTACGACTCTCAAAGCCATAGCAACCCTACTCAAGCCACAAAAAGGCACTGTTAAAGTTTTTGGCTCTAACGTCGTCAGTCACTATAAAGAAGTGAGAACTAAGATAGGCTTCATGCCGGACCACTTTAGCATGTATCGCCAAATGAGTGTCTTCGAGTATCTAGACTTCTTTGCCGCAGCTTATGGTTTAAACTTAGCAGAACGCGACCAAGTTATCGGCGATGTCCTTTCACTTACCGACATGGAAGGTCGCAAGGACGATCTTATCAAGGGACTTTCACGCGGTATGCAACAACGCGTTAGTTTAGCACGAGTTTTGGTTCATGACCCAGATCTTCTACTTCTAGATGAACCTGCTTCTGGCCTTGACCCGAGAGCGCGTATCGAACTTATGGAAATCCTCCAAGAGCTACGCAACATGGGCAAAACTATATTCATCAGTTCTCACATACTCAGTGAGCTAGCTGACCTTTGTGACAGTGTAACGATCCTCGACCGTGGTCAAGTTAAATACACTGGAGACATGAAAGGCTTACTAACTCATAACAGTGATGAAAGTGAAGTTACATATCAACTATCTATCACTGAAACTCCAGAAGGCTTTGTTGATACCCTACAAAGCATCGAAGGTGTAAGCACTGTTGAGAAGATCGAAAATATAAACGAAAAGTTCAAAATTGCCTTCAACTCAGAGCTCTGCTCAAGAAACAAAATCCTTGCAAAAGCTTTAGAGCTGGATGTAGACGTCGTTGAGTTCAAAGAAGACCTCAAGCACCTCAATGAAGCGTTTATGAATCTTACCGAAGCTGGGGTTCGCGAAAAGTGAACAACAACTTAGCACTTTTCAAAAGAGCTATACTTGTTGACAGTCGACAACTGACAAACTATCTCACTTGGCTCGCTGCTGGCATCCTACTATTTTTCTTTTTGATTACTCTAGGATCATTCAATACCAGTGGTTTAGGCATAAAATTACTCAGTATGGTCGCAGGAGTTAACCTCGCAACAATTGTTCTCTCAGGCTTAGTCGGCTTCAGCAGTACCATCACCGAAGAGAAAGAAGAGTCAACAATCGGACTTCTACTTATGTCGGGTATAAGTCCAGCTGCCCTCATCTTCTCGAAGTCTATGGCTCGTGTCACTAGAGGTTTGTTCCTTATCCTATCTCAACTGCCGTTTGTCTTTCTAGCCGTAACTCTTGGTGGCGTTGCTCTAAACCAAGTTATCGCTCTTTACCTAACTTTGACTAGCTTCACTATTTTCCTCGCCTTTTACTGCACCTTCTTCTCAGTCATCTGCAAAACAACAACTAGGGCAGCCATACTTGCAGGAGTATTCGCTTACTTACTGACCTTACTTGCAATGAATGTAGATTTCATCGGTCGAATGCACCCATTTCATGCGTATGAGGCCATTCTAAATACTGGTTACTCTGATTATATTTTTATAAGTCAGGTAGTTAGTAACCTCGTCATCTCCCTCTTTTTCTTCATGCTCTCTACTTGCCTCTTTTCAAAGTTTGCTCTCAAGGAAGACGGCACTTCAAAGACAAAGAAAACCAGTAAAGCTGTCATCATAAGAAAAAGAAGCTGGGGTGCAGCAATAGTCTGGAAAGACTTCAAGTTCTACTATGGTGGATACAAGATGTGGGCTATTACCCTGATAATCATCTTAGGCTTTGTTACTTTCACATTTATAGACAATTCGGGAATGGACTTTGATGATTTCCGAGGAGTTCTAGTGGGAACATCTGTGGTAGCCATTGCTATCCAACTAACTTTTTTCGCACAAACTTTCATTAGTAAAGAATTCAGAGACCTTACTCACTCTGGTATTTTCATTACGCCTAAAACGCTTGGAGAAATATTCAAAGAGAAAATATACGCAGGGCTACTCATGTGCTTACCGAGCATAGCGATTTTCGTATTATGCATTTTCCCGGAACTGGATTTAAATGAAGAAGTATTTTTTATAATTCCTATGGCCATAAGCTACATAGCTCTTTTCCTTGGAGCTACATTCTTCTTTAGTTTGAAAGTGAAACTCATCGCATTCATTATTGCTGGGTTTTGCACAACGATCATAAGTATGATTCTCGGGTTTTTAGTCGCCTCAACCTTCAACTCAAGTATTTCTGGAATTAGCATATTTATATCACTTATAAATAGCCTGATAGCTTTTACCTTTATAATGGCTGGCATCAACAAAGTCAAAAGTAAGCTTGAAGCCTAAACAAAAAAAGGCCTGCAATTTCTTGCAGACCTTTTCGTACTATAGGGAAACTCTAAGGAAGTTCTTTAACATAAATGTTTTTGAACCAAACTGGGTCACCATGACACTGAAGCTCTATCTGTTCCATTGTCGGGATAGGCTTACCTTTTTCCCAAAGGTTTGCTAGTGGAGCATCATTCACCACCAACTTACCATTCAACCAAATTGTTACTTTGTTGCCAATCATACGAATGAAAAAGTGATTCCACTCTCCTGTAGGATTATCTGCAACAACTAAAGGAAACTTACCAACATCTGGATTGTTCCAAAGACCGCCAGAGCCTTTTTCATTTCCATGTTTACGCATCTTAAGATTTGATGGGTCCCAGATCTGAACTTGAGGTAAACCTCTTAGGTAGATACCACTGTCGCCATTCTTCTCAATCTTCCAAGAAACATGAAACTCAAAGTTCTTATACTTTTTCTCAGTCGCTAAACTAAAACCGGCACCATCAAAGAAAAGTTCACCATTTTCAGTGATACTCCAGTGTTTATTCATCGATTCATCGGCTTTCTTTTGCAACTCGGCAAGTTTATCTCCGCTTAAGCCTTTTCTCATATGAGGCTTATCGTGTGGCTTGAGAAGCAGTCCCTTCCAATTATCTAAAGACTTACCGTCGAATAATGCAGTGAAACCTTCTGGTGCAACATTGTCTTTCGTTTGTGGAATCGAGTAGTCATCGGCCAATCTAGCTACATGGATATTTCTGAGCTTTACATTTTCGCCATGACCGGCAAAAGCTATGTGACCTGCGCCACGATTGCGACCTGCGCCAAGCTGCTTTTTATTGTAAGGGCTTTGATTTGTTTCAACTTCAGAAAGATTTACATCTTGAATTATTTCACCATTCAAACGTACAACTAAGTGGTTTCCGCGAAGATAAACTTCCTGAGTATTCCACTCTCCTACAGGCTTTAAAAACCCTTTTTTCGCAGCTGCCAAACCATAAGCAGAACCATGGAACTGCCAAGGTTTCAATTTCTTATAACTAGGATGAGTATCATCTAAAATCTGTAACTCAACACCACCATAAGCTACGTCGCGAAAAACGGCCTTATTATCTGGGTTAGCTATTCTTAAACCTAAGCCGTTATTTCCACCAGGAGGCAATGCAAACTCAAATTTAAAGACATAGTCTTGGTATACTTCTTTAGTGTATATATTTCCCGCTTTCTTTTGAGTAACTAAAGCACCATCAACGACCTTGTAGCCTTTGGTATTACCAATCCAGTTCTCATTTAGATCTGCTTCAGCCACAAACAATGGTTTGTAATCCACGCCATCAAACTTTGTCGATGAGCAACCTAAAAAAGTCGCACAAGCCAACAACATTAAAATCAATTTCACCTTTATCTCCTTAATTAACAACTTTCACATAACTTCAATCTAGGCTTCAAAGCCCTCCTCTCTTCACTCATATGTGAATTAGAAGAGAAATAAAAAGTCTTAAAGCTCGATCGTTTTACCAGTTCGAAATGACTCGTCTGCAGCTAATACAATCTTCAGACTATTAATCGCATCATTCATATGATCAGTCAGATCTATATCTTCAAGGATAGACTTTAAGAAATACTGCTGCTCTCTCACGCAAAGACCGTCGTGATCTGGCTCATCTTCTGTACTGATCCACTGATCTTCATTCACAAAATTGTTATTTTCGTCTATTTCAGAAGAGTGAACGCGCAACATCTCTGTCTTAGTATGAGCATCAACATTATCTGATTGGTCTTCGCCAGACGCATTTTTAGCTGTGATAGTAACACTACCCTTTGGTCCCCAAACGTCTTTTACGAAGAAAGCTTTTGTAGATGCCATCGGACCCCAACCAGCTTCATACCAACCAACTGAACCGTCATCAAAAGTAACCTGTAACTGACCGTAGTTGAAAATACCTTCATTGAGATCTTCTGTTAAGCGAGCACATATTCCACTTACTCTAACTGGCTTTGCACCTGTCATTTGACACATAACGTCAACATAGTGCACACCGCAATCAACCATTGGTGACATAGTACTCATCAAGTTCTTGTGAACATTCCACATTCTACCATGAGACTGCTGATTTAAGTTCATTCTCATAACAAGCGGCTTACCCATAGTTTGAGCAAGTTTGATGAACTCCATCCAAGATGGATGATGGCGAAGTATATAGCCAACTACAAGTTTCTTATTGGCTTTTACAGCAGCTGCAACAACTCGTTCACAACCAGCAACTGTCGGAGCAACAGGTTTCTCAAGGAATACGTGACAATCAGCCTCAAATGCCTTTATCGCATACTCTTCATGTGTATCGGGATAAGTAGAGATACAAACCGCATCTGCTCCAGACTTCTCCAAAGCTTCTTCATAAGACCCATAAAGGTCGTATCCACCGCCAAGTGCATCATTCAACTTAACCTTGCTGTCTCCACGAGAGACGATACCACAGATCTCAAATCCATCTTCGCCATGGAAAGCTTTCGCATGTGAAGCTCCCATATTACCGCAACCAACGACTAAAACTTTAACTTTACTCATATACTTCTCCTTTAAATCAATGCTTAACTTGCACGTCTTCCAAATCTTTAGTCTGCTTAAAAAACAGAATGAAAAAGACTAAAACAAAAGCTGCCATAGCTGCTGGGATACCCCAGATCATCTTCCAATTCAATTCACGCAATATTTGCTGGCCATTTTTTGCCTTCTCTTGATTTAACGCATCAATTTTAGGTTCGATGACAGCTTTCTCTGCATCTCCGGTATCTTTAAGAGTTTCTTTCAGCTTCTTTATAGAAGTTTCGATACTCATATTGCTCTCACCAAGCTCCGCAACAATTGCTGGAGTATAAGCGGCTTCAACTTTACCCGCGACTTGAGCGCCTATCGCCATACCAAGCCCCAAAGTAAACAGAACGAGTAAGCCCTGTGCTTGACCTTTAAGGTTTTCTGGTGCGACTTTATCTGTATAAATCTGACCTGTAACGAAAAAGAAGTCGTAGCAAATACCGTGAATAACAATACCAACAACAATCATCCAAGAAATTTCTTGAGGAGCACCTATCGCAAATAAAATGTAGCGAAGAACCCAACACAACATACCAAGAGCTAACATCCACTTCACTCCTAAACGAGCAAAAAATAGAGGCATAACTAGCATGAAGAATATCTCAGACATCTGACCATAAGACATAGTCTGACCAATAGGCAAACCAACTAATTGAACGATTCTACTTGTCAATTGATAATAAAAAGCGAGAGGAATACAGATGAGAATCGAACTGACCATAAAGATCATGTAAGATTTATTTTTAAGAAGAGCAAAAGCATCCAAACCCAGTAACTCACCAATCTTAACTGGCCCTTCTTTTTTGACCGGAGGAGTATGAGGTAAAGCAAAACTAAAAACACCAAGTACAGCGGCTGCGATAGCGGCCATTTTGAACATACCAACATCAGTATCCAAAGCCATCCAACTAAGAGAAAGACCGGCAACAATCCAGCCGATAGTTCCAAATACACGAATAAGTGGAAACTGCTTTTCTGTATTCGTCATATGTTTCATAGCGATCGTGTTAGTTAAAGCAAGAGTAGGATAAAAACTCAACATGTGACCGAAGAAACACCAATTGATAGCTTCAGGGCTCTGTGTACCATCCATGAGAGTTGTCGCATAAAACATAAAACCGGCACCAAGTAAATGCATGATACCCATGACGATTTGAGCAGGCATAAACCTATCTGCAATAACACCTATAAATAGTGGAGCAATCATCCCGGCAATAGGTCCAACAGAGTAAGTCCAAGCAAACTCATCTCCACCAAAGCCTATATTTTGCAGGAAATTTGGAGCAGTTACATACCACGCACCCCATATAAAAAACTGCAAAAACATCATGATCGAAAGTCTGGCCATAACTCCGGCCGATGAAGAGGATTGTTCTTCACTCATCTTGGTATATCTCCTAAAGTTCTAAGACTAATAAATTAAAAATTGTAAAACTATGCCACAGAGTCACATATATTACTAGTATGATTTAGGTATTTTTAATTTTATTCAAAACTCCAAAAAATAGATAAAGTACTAATAATATTTATTATTTAAGTTAAAAAGTACACTACAACGCGGATATAGTACTAACTTTATTTTTTGTATATTTTTTCACTTTCAACAAAAATAAACACCATTAAAACCTTGATCTAAAAGAACAACAGCTTGCGAATAACTCTTCAAATATTATTATGAATCATGAAATCATTTATTATTAAAACTTTATCTCCCGGTGAAACAGGCCTTAAAACAAGTCTGTCCATGCTTATTTTAAGATTGGCTGTGAGTCTCACCATTCTTTTTCTACAGGGCATACCAAAGTGGAACTCAGGCTTGGGAAGCATACCAAACCCTTTAGACCTTCCAGACCCTTTCTATGCTTACTTCACACTATTTAGCGAAATACTTTGTGCAGGTTTTCTAATTATTGGCCTTGGAACAAGATGGGCAACAGCCATACTCTCGATAACAACAGGACTTGTATTTTTTGTCGATTTGGGTGGTTCAATTGATGATAATCAAAGAGAATTCTTTCAATTAATTTCATTTCTAGTTATTTTCATCTGTGGGCCGGGCAGTCTTTCTGTTGACAAAGCAATACACAAATAACTAAAATAGCTTAGGGCAAATAAAAGACATAAACTCACAAGGGCAATTATGAGTTATAAATTCCTCACACCATGTTGTGATCATAAACTACGCGTAGACAATAAACTTGAAGGGCGAAAACTTGAGTGTCCCTTCTGTACATCACCATTTTACATTCCAACAAACACCCATAAAATTCGTCGAATAAAGTGGACCATCGTGGCTTTTTTAGCAGTTGGTAGTCTAGCCGCAATTATCTTTTTGACATCAACTAAGATGAAAGACTTCGACACCGCAAGAGATTTACAACTACAAGCGACCAAGGAGCAAGCTTTATGGATCTCAACCACCGCCGGTAAAGATATAAACCCAATGAGCACAAACCATGCGCAAGTTGCCTACCTAACCGCCGAGCTATTAATGAAAGAGCATGACTATACCGCAGCCTCTCAAAACTTTAAAAAATCCATTCAGTCATATAGAGATGCTCAACAACAACTCAAGTTTTTAAATAGTAAAATCATTCCAGACTTACAAAAGCTCAAAGACATCATCCGCTCTCATAGACTCCGAACGCCGCTCACTAAAGTTGCATATATAGAAGCTCTGATTGACAGTTTCATGCTTAAGAAGGCAGAGACTGCTCTTAAAGAATTAAAAAATACCTTACCAAAATCTAAAAAGACCTACGCCAAGAAATCGACTAAAAAGACAACTAAGAAAACACCTATAAAAACTTCGACTCAAACTAAAACAACAAAGTCAAAGCCCAAAGAAACTGTAGTTTCAAAGCTTAGTCCAGTCTCAAGTAAAAAAGAAATACCTGAAGTAGAAATTCTTTCTCAGGAAGCCAAAGAACCAGAAGAAATTTTCGAGGAACTCACTTTCGAAAATAACGAAGCATACTCAGGACATATGTTAAACAAAAAATTTCACGGCCAAGGTCAGTACACCTACTCAAATAACAATAACTACAACGGTTCTTGGCAAGAAGGACAGTGGCATGGTAAAGGAAAATACAGTTTTTACTTTGGCGACACTTTTGAGGGTGAATGGCAAGATGGACAGCGCCATGGAATAGGAATTTATACTTGGAAAAATGGCAACAAACTCAAAGCTCTCTGGCAAGAAGGGCTCATCGAAGGAAATGCCTACTTCTACCCAAAAGGTAAGCCTAAGATAAAGCTCTCTTACTCACGGGGGCGAGTCACTTCGAGTAATACCACTTATGAGTATTCTCCTGCGAACAGTGCGATTATCAGTAAATTTACCAAGAAAAGCTTAAATAAAAAACAGTCTAGGATCTATCTTTTCACGAAAAAGATCTCAGACGCCAGAACCAAGCTTCAGTTAGAAAACGAAAAACTCATCATGCCTGACCTCCCTCCACAAAAAGCTCTTCACGAACGTTACTTCAAAGCATATATGTCCGATAAAGACATGAGTAAAACTGAAACTCAACTTAAAGATGAATTCTTCGTCTTGAAGCGTTATTGCCTTATTTCTAATAATCCAGAAACTGAAAATGATGATGTCACCGCAATCGTCGGAAATATAGATGGCTACAGTATTTCAGCGGCCAAACTCGGTGTCGTGCTCGACAATTCTGGCAGTATGCTCAAATACATCGAGCCGCTCAAGAAGAAGATCTCCGAAAACTTCCCAAATGCTGCTTTTATCGAGGTTGGGAGTTGCCGACTCACCACCTTCAAAACTACCAAAGTCTCCGAAAAAGCCGCCGATGACAATACTATGAATGCCTTTAAGTACCTCATAGAAACTCAAGGTGTCGACAGCATCTACTGGTTTTCCGATCTAAATGGCACAAGAGCTCCAACCGCCCTCAAAGAACTCCAAAAGTGGTTCGATTCCAGTCTCGTCTCTCTCTACGTTAGTTCAGTCGGAAACAAGCCCGACAAAGAACTCTTAAAACTTATAGAAAACAGTGGTGGAGAGTATATCAAGAAATGAGAGAATTGGACATGATCAACATGATCTCACAAGATAAAAAAATCATTAACTGACTTTCTATCATAACTCCTATACTCTCTGAGCTAACCGGGTACATAAGACTTGCTGAATAATTTATTCAGTGTTTTAAACCTTTATAAATCACTTATCCAATCTCATCAATTCGCTTTAACTTTCTCGTCTTAAAATATTGTATCCATATAATAATAGTGTGCCAAATAGCCTCGGTCAGCTTC
>JAJPOQ010000027.1 GCA_021232515.1 Lentisphaeraceae bacterium | reverse complement strand
AGCATTCCTTAGTACGAGAGGACCGGGAATGAGTGACCTCTGGTGTTCCAGTTGTTCCGCCAGGAGCATTGCTGGGTAGCTATGTCGCGAAAGGATAAGCGCTGAAAGCATCTAAGCGCCAAGCCCCCCTGAAGATGAGATCTCCCAAGAATTTATTCTTCTAAAGACAGGTTGGAGACTACAACCTTGATAGGCTGGAGGTGTACGCACAGTAATGTGTTTAGCTGACCAGTACTAATCAGTCGTGAGGCTTGACCACCTTCTTTTTTGATGACTGCAATTTGCAGACATTAAAAAAGAAATCAGGTATAAACCAACGGTAGATTGTTTATATATCTCGAAATCTTTTACTTTATTTTCAGTCATCTTTTTATAAGACTACTTATGTATTATAAGTATGTCGAAGACTTTGGCTGGTGGCTATAGCAGAGAGGTCACACCCGATCCCATCCCGAACTCGGTAGTTAAGCTCTCTAGCGTCGATGGTACTGCATGTAGATTGTGGGAGAGTAGATCGCCGCCAGCTTTTTTTATGCCCGGATTTTACCCTAAAGGTTAAATCCGGGCTTTTTTGTGCCTAGGAAAAGTGGACAGTAGACGAAGAGGACACTGTTTTCTTCAGCGAACTAACATACTTAGTCCACTGTGAGCGGTTCGTACTTTAGAAGATTTACGTTAGTATCTCGACACTTTTAATCTGAATGTAGATATTTAATCCTTTTTGGAGCTTTAATTCGTCCAAAGATTTTTTTGTGATAGCAGCAATGAGTTTTACCCCTTCACAATCAATTTGGATATAAACTTTAGCTTGATCAAATAATTTAATTTCCTCTACAGTTCCTGAAAGAATGTTCTGTACGCTAGTATCTATTGCTTTCTTTAGAGTAATACTTACACCCTGAGAAGGAACTCTTATTTTTAGATTCTCACCTATGCTTTTATTGATCATTGGTACTGTAATTTTTCCACCAGGAAAAGAGAGGTAGGTTAAAAAGTATCCTTCATCATGTGAATCAATTTTGGTTTCAATAATTGATTGTGGTGAGTGTGATTTATTCAATGGTGAGTTTAAAGAATTAAAAGCTTCGGTAATTGGTAAGAAGTTTGTACTTCTCCCATTATCTAAGAACAAGACTTGATCGGTAAATTGACTTATTTCGGCTAAGTCATGTGTTACAAATATAATGGGTAAATGAAATTGTTTTGAGACTTTCTCTAAATAGGGGATTATTTCAGATTTACTTTGTGTATCTAATCCACTTAAAGGCTCGTCCATAAGAAGAATTTTTGGGCTAGATAATAATGCTCGACCAATCGCAACTCTTTGTTTTTGGCCTTTAGAGAGCTGATGTGGATCCCTTTGTGAAAAGTCCTCAATATTCAGTACACTTACTACACATTTAAAATCAATTTTTTGTAAATTTTTCAGTGTACGAATTAATCCAAACTTTAAATTTTCCTCTACAGTTAGGTGTGGAAATAGGTTTGGCTCTTGAAATATGAAACCTATGTTTCGTTGATGAGTTGGAACGGTCAAAGATCCATCTTGCCAAGTAGTTTCATTCATTTTGATTGTAGATGTAGAGTAGTAGTCTAAACCCGCCAATGCCCTAAGAAGTGAAGTCTTGCCACAACCTGAAGGACCAAAAATAGCCGTTACGCCTTCTGTTGGTAGAGACTCCTGAATATTTATATGAAAGTTACCTTTCTTGAAATCAAATGAGAAATCTAGCATTTTGTTTCTCTCTTTTGATTTAGATAGAAAATACTTACTAGAAGACTAAATGAAATGATAAGAAGTATTGCAGATAAAACATGTGCACTTTGAAAGTCGCCCATTTCAACATGGTCATATATAGCAATAGAAGCTACACGAGTCACGCCAGGAATATTGCCGCCAATCATGAGGACTACGCCAAATTCACCTAATGTATGTGCAAAGCCTAAGATCGCCGCAGTTATGAAACTCGGCTTGACCATTGGTAGTGTAATAGAGAAAAATACATCGAGGGGTTTAGCTCTTAGTGTAGATGCTATTTCCTTGTAGCTGTCGTCCAAAGAGTTAAAGGCATTTATTAAAGGTTGAATGACGAAAGGGAATGAGTAGATAATTGAGCCAAAGACGAGACCATAAAAGGAAAATGCTAATGAGCTATTTGTTAAGTGAGATAAAGGTCCATTGCTACCAAGAAAAAGGAGTAAATAAAACCCGAGTACGGTTGGAGGTAAGACTAGAGGCAAAGAAAAAAGAGCTTCTAGGAAGAATTTAAACTTCCATTTTGTATTTGAGATCCACCAAGCAAGAGGAGTCGCAATTAGCAATAATAGAATTGTTGTGATGATAGCAAGTTTTAAGGTTGTCCAAAGGGCAATAAGATCATCATGGCTAATCATCGCTTACCTCATAGTCAAATTCTTTTATTATCTTCTTGGCTTTGGAGCTTTTAAGAAAATTTTCAAACTTTTGACTCGCTTTGGAATCTGTTAGTCTAATCGCAGCTTGTACTATTCTTGAGTGAAGTTTCTCTGGGAGTTCTAGAAAGAATCCATTGGCATTTTTAGCCGTGTAGAGTGGGATGAAAGCTGCATTTTTCGACTCTGTCTTTGCAAAGATATAGGCTTGATTTACATTTTCTCCAAAGATAGTCATCTTTGTAGTTATACTTAGTAATTCTTTATTACTTAAAACTTCCTGAGAAGCCTTTCCGTAAGGTGCAAGCTTTGGGTTTGCGATTGCAATTTTCTTGAAATCTTTGTGTAGAGAATTAAGAATTGGCAGCTTTGAGCTGTTCCATATCGCAAGCCTTCCATAAGCATAAATGAAGTAGTCATATTTAGTGTTGTTTGCTAAGATCTTTGGTCTTTCTAAATCAGCAGAGAGGAAGATGTCGTACTTAGCACCGTTCTCAATAAGAGTGAATATTTTTCCAGTTGATGCAGAGATGATGTCAACTTTGGTACTGTTTGTTTTGGAGAATTCGGCAACTAACGCTTGGCACGGTTTTAGAAAGTTTGAGGCAACTGCAACTCTTAAAGCATCGCTTTTTGGTTGACAAGAAATGACTAAGCAGATGAGGGCAATTAAAGCGCTGTTATAGGTCATTTTCATGAATATGCAAAAGGCTTGTTTTAGTTTGAATTTGCTAAAAATAGATCACATTGGGTTTGCTTCAAGTATAGGGGAGAAAATACAAGATGTGGCCAATCTCAAAAAAGATTTGGATTATCAGCGAGTTTGCGTATTTTTATAAGGTGTTTGTTTTGTTTAAAAGTGTTATGTAGTCCCGTGAGTGGTTGTTTTATCTATAAAGTAATGGAGAAGTGTGCTTTGAGAATTCTGTCGATTTTTGTATTTTTTATCCTGTCTGTTTCAAATGCCCAAGAATTGTATTGGCCAGATAAGCATGGCCCAACTTTAGATGGAGTAGTTCCAGACATTTCTCTAAAAGGTATTCCTCAAAAATGGGATGGTGCGTCCGGAGAGAATATTCAATGGAAAACACCATTGGAAAGACTTGGACACTCTACACCAGTGATAGCAGGGAATAAAATTTGGTTTACGTCAGCAACTCTTGATGGTAAGAAACAGTTTATTTATTGCATCGATAAAAACTCAGGGAAAGTGATTCATCACAAGCTTCTTTTTGAAAATGAAAACCCTGAAGAGCTTGGTAATACAACGAATACTTATGCAACACCTTCTTGTGTTGTAGAAAAAGAGGCAGTGTATGTTCATTTTGGAACTTATGGGACAGCTCGTCTAAATCCAGAAACGGCTGAAAAGGTTTGGGAAAGAAAAGATATAGATGTACGTCACTTTAGAGGGCCCGCATCCTCGCCGATTATTTATAAAAACTTACTCATTTTGACTTTTGATGGCGTCGAACTTAAACAGTTTACTTTAGCTATAGACAAGAATACAGGTAAGGATGTTTGGAAGACTAAGCGCTCTGTTGATTTTAAAGATTTAGTAGATGGCCATCCTAAAAGAGAAGGTGACTTCCGTAAGGCATTTGATACTCCAGCTTTGGCAGAGGTAAATGGAAAGACACAACTCTTAAGTGTGGGCGCTAGAGCTGCTTACGGTTATGCTGCTGATACAGGTAAAGAGCTTTGGATTCTAAAGCACAAAAACTACAATGCAGCAGTTAGGCCTGTTTGGTTGCCAAAAGAGCAAATGGCGATTTTGAATACTGGTTCTGCTAAAGCGAATTTGATTGGTTTGAAAATAACTAGCGACACTAAAGGCGATGTTACCAAGAAGACAGAGTGGTCACAAAGGCGTGCTTCTAGATACTGCTTGCCGATTTATAAAGATGGTTACCTTTATCAGCTGACTCACGATGGAAATGTTTCGTGTATAAACGCGAAGAGTGGTGAAACGGTTTGGAAGAAGGCTTTGGTGAAAAGCTTCATGGCGTCACCTATACTTGTTGGCGATAAAATTTACTTATTTGAAATATATGGTGACAGTTTTGTTATAGAAGCATCGCCTGCAGGATATAAAGAAATCTCTAAAAATCATATCGATGATGAATTTAGCGCTTGCCCATCTGTCGCCGACGGTGCAATTTTCATGAGAGGTAAGAAGTTCCTGTATAAAATATCGACTAAATAGAAGAATGAAGTTTGTCTGAAGAATCAATTGGCTGTGGCGGTTATTGCCAAAAGTGTAAAAAAGTTCACTCATTGGGTGTTGGGGGTCAAGCCAAATTAAAAGCATTGGAGCTAATTCAGACTCTAGATGATCTTCAGACAATAAGTTTTTCAGAACCGAGTCTTTCAAAGTTTTCTACTGATTATTTATTTGGAAATGCCAGAGGCCAAATGTTTGGCGTTCTGGAGTGTCGCGATAATAATAATGTCCCCGTTTTTCTAAAAGCTTTTTCTTGTCAATACAATGGTGAATGGCTGATCGATGATTGGTGTGAACCATGTTTAGATGTAAATCGTTTTGATGACGCCGTTGATCTAGTCGATGATAAGATAAAAGCACTTGGGGAAAAGATTCAAATTGAAACTGATGATAAGAAGCTTACAGAGTTAAAAGCAACCCGGAAAGAGATTTCGCAAAAGCATATGAAAGCGATTCACTCTTTATATCGACTCAATAATTTCCGAGGGGAAACTGCCAGTATCTTTGAAGCTTTTGCCTATTCTCGAGGAATACCCACAGGTACGGGCGATTGCTGTGCTCCGAAACTTCTTAACTATGCGGCTCAGCAAAATTTACAGCCTGTTAGTATCTCAGAGTTTTATTATGGGAAAGAAAATAAATCTGGGAAGAGACAGCACAAACAGTTTTACACATCTTGTCTTGAGAAGTGTGAACCAATTTTAGGATTTATTCTTTGCGGAGCTGAAAAATGAAAAATGATGATAAAATGAAAGTGTTATATGACGAAGAGACTTTTGTTGTTATCGAGAAAATAAGTGGATTCCTTTCAGTCCCAGGTCGTGGAGAAGATAAATTTGATAGTGTAGCTAGTCGTGTTTGTGCAATGTATGAAGGTTGTATAACTCAGCCTGCAGTCCACCGTTTGGATATGGATACCTCAGGCTTACTTGTTTTAGCAAAAACTAAAGAGGTTCATCGTGCTTTATCAATTCAGTTTCAAGATAGAAAAGTAAGTAAGAAATATATTGCTTTGATTGAAGGTGTTCTTGAAGAAGATTCCGGTGAGATAGAGCTTCCTTTTCGTTTAGATGTAGACAATCGTCCTCATCAAATTTATGATCCCGTGCATGGCAAAATGGGTCTGACTCGTTGGGAGCGTATTGGTGTTGAAGGGGATTTTACTCGAGTCGCATTTTACCCTCATACTGGAAGAACTCATCAACTACGTGTTCATTCAGCCCATAAACTTGGACTTGGCTTTCCTATAGTCGGTGATCCTCTTTACGGAAGAGTAAATGGACATGGGCAATTAATGCTTCATGCAACAGAATTAGGTTTCCAACATCCTGAGACAGCTGTGCAAATGACATTTAATTCTGAAGTACCTTTTTAGCTTAAATCCTTCTCAGTAAGACTATTTCAAAAGCTCTCCCTAACTTCCCCTATAGCCTACTTGGCGTTGTATTTCTTTGTGCCGTAAAGCATTGATTCCGTATATTTAACGTCATTTCAAAAAAGTTATAAAAATTCTCTTAGAAAAGGGCCAACCGTTTGCAATTTAAACTCGTTTAGGGTAAGATAGGGGAGGAAAGGGGCATTTAGGTTCCCAAAGGAAGAGATAGTGAGCGAGCAGGAAATAACCTTCACAGGTGAATATGTTCATACTTTGGACGGTCAAAGACGGGTAGCTGTACCACGTCAATGGCGTGTTGATGGTATGAAATATTATTTGCTGCCCGGACGTGACGGTGTATTACAGCTCATCCCTGACTATTACTTCAAAGACTTCCTAAACAAAGTTCGCAAGATTTCTCTGACAAACGCTAAGATCGGTAGAGCCTTGGCTTTACTTGGTTCAAGAGCGCAAGAGTGCAGTTGCGATAAACAGGGTCGTATCTCCCTGACACAGAAACTGAAAGATCATGCATCTTTAGATGCAGAGTTAGTCATGGTAGGTGCATTTACTCATGCGCAGATTTGGAATAAAGCTTCTTGGGATAAACAAGCCGAAGATACAGATGATGTTCTGGATGTTCTGGATGGTCTCTTTACAGGTGGAGATGACTTCATGGATGTTTTGAAAAATCTTGGAGGCTCTAATTGATGAGTACTTCATTTGAGCACATCCCAGTTCTACCAAATGAAGTCATTAAATACTTGCAGCCTGAAAGAGGCGGAAAGTATATCGATTGTACTCTTGGTGGTGGTGGCCACAGTGGAATGATTTTAGAAAGTACTGACTCGATTGAACTGCTTGGTTTAGATCAAGACGAAAATGCTTTAGCTGCGGCAACGGCAAAACTGTCTAAGTATGGTGAGCGTTTCACTAGTAAGAGAATGAATTTTGGCGACCTTTCCAGTCTGAAAGAGACAGAGTGGGATGGGGTAGACGGCATACTTATGGATATAGGCGTGTCGTCACATCAGATAGATGAAGCAGAGAGGGGCTTTAGCTATATGAATGATGGTCCGCTAGACATGCGTATGGATAATCGGCAGCATGAAACCGCTGCAGATATCTTGAATACAGCAGATGAAGCGGAATTGACGAGGATTTTCAGGGAATACGGAGAAGAGAGACATGCGAAAAGAGTTGCAAAAAGAGTCATCAGAGGACGAGAGACAAAACCATGGGAAAGGACCGTTGAGTTTGCGGAGCTCGTTAAGAAGGTCTTGGGACGAAGTAAGACCGGTAAGGCACCGTCTCCGGCAAAGTGCTTCCAGGCACTTCGGATTGCGGTAAACAGAGAGCTCGATGTTCTAAGAGAAGGTTTAGAGGCGGCGTTTGAACTACTTGCTCCAGGTGGGCGTTTGGTTGTCATCAGTTTTCATTCTTTGGAAGACAGGATGGTTAAAGAGTTTTTTAAGAGCAAAGCCAAAAGCTGTGTTTGTCCACCAGATTTCCCAGTCTGTATTTGTGACGTGAAGGCAGAGGTTAAAGTTTTGTCAGGTAAGGCGGTGATGGCAACTGCTGAAGAAGCAGAAGTCAATAGTCGTTCAACGTGCTCAAGATTACGAGCCGCAGAGAAAATTTAAAAGTTTAAAGAGAGTTTAAAATGGCACGAACAAATTCTAGAAAGATCTCTAGAAGAGGACTTAAGAAAAAAAGTCCTCTACCTGCAGTTGCGGTGATTTTATGGGTTGCTGGTATCTGTATGGCTTTTGTATACCTTCACATGAATTCTAGAACATTGAACTATGAACTAGAAGGTCGTCAGACTGAAGTGACAGATACGCAGAATCGTATAAGGAACTTAACTGCAGAAGTTGAGAAACTGACAGCTCGTAGATTTATTCTTCGCAAAGTTGCGCAATTTAATCTTGGCTTGAGAGAACCTATTCCAGGTCAAGTTCATCACGTTCGTCACATTGAGAGTGATGATAGCTTGCCAGCGCAGCGCTTACGTGACGACCTGCCTGCAACTGTAGCTTCACGGCGTTAAAGTTTATGTTGAGGACGGCTTATCAAACCAGAATAGTTTTCCTCGGGATATTTTTAGCGACAGGTTTTATTCTTTTAGTTGGACGATTGAGAGTTGTTCAGATCGAACGACACCATGAATTAAACAAGAAAGCCAAAGCTAAATATACTTCTAGAGTTAAAAGTGTCGGGATTCGAGGTAACATCTATGATGGAACTAGGATCCCGAGCCCTAACTTGCTTGCATCGAGTAAAGTAGCTTACAACCTTCTCGCAGAACCCGGTAAGATGGGCAGTCGTCGTGAGGAAGTTATTCAAAAGTTGTCACGTTTACTAGCTGAGACAGACAAGAAGACTCTTGAACGCCGTTTTTACTCAGGCAGTCAAGAGGTTGTAGTTCAAAATAACGTCGACCCAATCTTAGTATCTAGAATCCAGCAGATGAAACTTCCTGGATTGCGATACGTTGAGTCTAGTGTGCGCTTTTATCCAAAAGACTCTTTGTTGTGTCATGTTCTGGGTTATACGACTCATGAAGGTAGCGGAGCTTCTGGCGTCGAAAGAGTTTACGATAAAAACCTCCAGCCTCAAGAGGGTTACTTACTTTATGAACGCTCGAGAAGAGCTCACAAAGTAACGAATCTAGATGAGCAAAAGCCTTTAGATGGCAAGGATATTCATTTAACTGTTTTAGAACCAATTCAATCGATTGTTGAAGATGAACTTGATCGTTTGATGAAAGAAGTGAAACCCAAAGCTTGTTACGCCATCATGGCGAATCCTAAAACTGGTGCCATCATGGCATTGGCACAGCGTCCTCATTTTAATCCAAATGATCGAAATACGATGAAGCCGCAAAATTATAATCCGCGCTTTTTGGTCGATGTTTACGATCCTGGTTCAACGATGAAAGCCATAAGCTTAGCGGGCGTTTTAGAACACAATAAAAATATTGGACTCGGAACACCGGTCTATTGTGAAAACGGCATGTGGTACTATGGCGGTAGACCTTTGCGCGACGCTGGTCATAACTATAAAAATCTAAGATTTTGGGAAGTCATTCAGAAGTCTAGTAATATCGGTACGGCAAAACTAGCTTTGACTATCAAGCGTAGACAGTACGACGTATTGAGAAAGTTTGGATTTGGTGAACGAACAGGGATTAATCTTGGTGTTGAAAGTAAAGGAATACTTTGGCCAGAAAAGTACTGGAGTAAACTTTCATATACACGACTACCAATTGGTCAGGGAATTTCCGTAACACCACTTCAGATGGTTCAAGCTTATGGAGCTTTAGCTAATAAAGGTCGTATGATGCAACTTCACTTAGTTGATAAGATTTATGATCCAATTCTAGATAAATCAAAATATACGCATCCTATTGTAAAAAATATGGAAGTTATAAGTCCTGAAGCAGCGGCAGAGATGGTCGAAGCTTTGAAGACAGTGACAAAAAAAGGTGGTACTGCAACACAAGCAGCAGTTCCTGGCTATGAAGTAGCAGGTAAGACGGGTACTGCTCAGAAAGTTATACCAGCCGTAAAAGATGCGAATGGTAAAGTCATTCAAAAAGCTTATTACTCAGACACTGTTCACGTGTCCTCTTTTATCGGATTTGTTCCTGCAGACGATCCAGAGTTTGTTCTTTACGTAGTTTGTGACGAGCCTCCATATAAGTTTCGTTATGGCGGTAAGTGTGCAGCTCCTTATTTTAAAAGAATCTCAGAACAAACTTTAAGTTTTTTAAATGTTCAGCCAACTATCAAAGACAAGGTTAGCCGTAAATGAAGCTAAGTAAGTGCCTGAAGTATTTAGAGGGGAACTTACTCAGCGATAACATTTCTACGGATATAGACCTAAGTGATGTTCAGGTTGATTCCCGAAAGGTTACTGCTAAAAGCATTTTTATAGCGATAAATGGAAGCCATGTAAATGGTGAAGATTTTATTCCACAAGCTTTAGAGAACCACTGTGATGTAGTGATTACAGAATCCGATTTAGATATAGCTTCAAATACTATAAAAGTTAAAAATACTTATTTGGCGGCAGCTCAATTAGCCGCAGCTTTTGCTGGTTTTCCAGCACGAGACTTAAGCTTAGTCGGCGTTACAGGTACAAATGGCAAGACAAGTGTAGCGACTTTAGTTCATTACTTATTAGGCAAGAGTGAAGTAAAAGCAGGTTTAGTAGGAACTGTTGAAACTAAGTTCGCGGATGTATCTTTAGTAACAGGTATGACAACACCAGATCCTTTAACTCTTCAAAATATTTTTCGCGAAATGTTAAATGAAGGTATAAGTACTGTCGCTTTGGAAGTTTCTAGTCATGCTATTTCTCAAAATAGACTTGGAGAGGATAAACTAGATCTCGCTATTTTTACAAATCTCACCCAAGACCATTTAGACTATCATCAAACAATGGATGAATACTTTGCAGTTAAACGTAAGCTATTTACAGATCAACTTAAGGAAGATGGCTTAGCTATAATAAACATCGATGATGCTTATGGCTTAAAACTTTTAGAGAGTCTTCCTGACGAAAAGTGCTTGAGTGTCGGTTTTTGTGACGCTGCCAAAGTTAAGTTGAGCGGTGTTAGTTTTAGTTTAAATGAAACCAAGTTTTCACTTCTTTATAAACAGCAAAGCTACCAAGTTAAAACACCTCTCATTGGTGAGTTTAATGTAATGAATGTTGCTTTAGCATTGGTTGCAGCCGCTGAAAAAACAGGTGATATGAAAAGGCATATTGAAAGTATCGAGAACTTTCCCGGAGTACCCGGACGTTTAGAAAAATTTCACGATGATCAAGATCGCTATGTTTTTGTTGATTATGCTCATACTCCAGATGCTTTGGAAAATGTATTGAAAACCTTGAAGCCACTTTCTAAAAAAGTGATTTGTCTCTTTGGTTGTGGTGGCGATAGAGATACAAGTAAGCGAGCTCAGATGGGCGCTGTTGTTGAACGATTAGCCGATGAATTTTGGATTACAGATGATAACCCACGAACAGAAGATGGCGAAAAGATCATCAAAGACATTTTGAGTGGAATGACAAGTGACGCTAAAGTTCAAATCGAACGAGATAGAGCCAGTTGTATAGAGCTGGTAATTAAGACGCTAAAGTCTGGTGAGATACTATTAGTGGCTGGTAAAGGTCATGAGGATTATCAAATCTATGGGACAGAAAGAAGGTTTCATTGCGATCGCGAAGTAGTTAAGAAAAGTTTAGGGATAGTGTCGTGTTAAAAATCGAAGAATGTCAAAAATTCACATCTGGTTCATGGCTGATTGAGCCCAAACGTGTTGATTGCTTAGTTGATGTAGTGACAGATAGCCGGACAGTAAATGAGAAGTCATTATTTCTTGCTTTTGAAGGTGAGAAGTTTGATGCTCATGATTTTTTGGAGGATGTGCTTTCTAAAGGTATCTTGGCCGTTTGTGTACATAAAACGCCTTCTCAAGCATTACTCAATTTAGCTTTAGAAAAGTCTACAGCTGTACTTCTGGTTGAAGATACTGTTACTGCTTATCAAAACCTTGCTACAGGTTTATTGAGTTTGAGTGAGTGTAAAGTGATTGGCGTGACAGGCTCTTCAGGCAAGACAAGTGTAAAGGCGGTTCTAAGTCAGATGCTTGAAGCCGTGGCTCCTGGGCAAGTTTTATCTACAATTGCAAATACGAATAATCATATCGGTGTTCCTCAAAACATTCTTCGCTTAAAGGCTGAGCATAAATATGCTGTTATTGAAATGGGTACAAACAATCCAGGTGAAATAGCGACCTTAGCAAAATGTGCACCACCAGACATCGCCGTTATTACCTCTATTGGTGATTCTCACTCTGGTAATTTTCCTCGTGAAGATGGGATCCTTTATGAAAAGTCAGACATCGTCAAACACATGAAAAATGATGGAATGGCGATTATCCCAGATCATTTAAAAGAAAGTATACAGAGTACAGGTGTTCTTGACGCGCATGATTATAAGACCTTTGGTTCAGAGTCTTCAGACTCTTATGTAGTGTATAAAAGTGGTAGTTTAGATGGCGCTGTTTTGGCTTTTGGAGATTATGAGCTGACTTGTAGTTTAAGTGGACGGCACCAAGCACAAAACATCTCAGCTTGTTGCTTGGTCATGAAAGAATTAGGTTTTGACTTTAGTGAATATAAAGATGTACTTCCAGAGCTTCAACTTCCTGGTATGCGCATGAAAGTAGAACTGCTGTCCGAGGTGACTTGGGTGAATGACGCTTACAATGCGAATCCACAAAGTATGAGTGCGTTTATTACTTGGTTGAGTGAGATCCCTAATCTTCAAGAAAAGTACAGGAAATGTCATTTGGTTCTGGGAGATATGCTTGAGTTGGGAGATAAGAGTTTGTCGTTCCATAAAGCTATCGTTAAACAGTTGCCAAAGGACTGGACATGTGTTGGAGTTGGTGAAAACTTCTTTCAATTAGAAGATGCGAATTTTACAGCTTTTGAAGACAGCGACAAAGCTGCTGAGGCTTTAGTGCAAAATGTGCAAAAAGGAGACCTGGTAGCGTTGAAAGGGTCTCGTGGAATTAAGCTTGAAACAATTATTAAGAAACTTACGGATTAAGGAAGATTTATAGATGCTTTACTGGCTGAGCGAGTTCTCGGAAAATTTAAGGATATTTAGGTACCTAACTTTTAGATCAGCTGGTGCTGCTTTGACTGCTATGACTTTGGTTATATTTCTTGGACCATGGGTTGTTCGAGCACTCAAGAAGTTTTCGTTTGTAGCTCCTTTAAGACTTCAGGGGTTGGTTGCGGATGAAGAACTGGACTTAAGCAAGGCAAAGACGCCTTCTATGGGAGGTTTGCTGATTATCTTTGCGATCCTCGTTTCCACTTTACTCTGGGCGCCTTTGAACAATGCTTTGGTTCTATTGTTTATTGGTAACATGCTGGCGTATTGTGCCATTGGTTTCTATGACGACTACAATAAAGTTTTATATAAGAATAAAGATGTTGATGGCGGTATTTCAGCCAAGGCGAAACTACTTTTGCAGTTTGCTGTTGCTGGTGGTTCTGTTTACTTTATTACGATTATTCCAGGCTTAAATAACTACACTCAGGACCTTATGGTCCCTTTCTTTAAGCATCCGGTTATTGCCAATGCGCCTATTTGGATCATGATCATCTTTTCTTCCGTTGTCGTGGTTGGTGCGTCAAATGCTGTAAATCTGACTGATGGTTTAGATGGCTTAGCAACGGGTAATATGCTTATTGCTGCGGGTACGTATGTCGTTTTTGCTTATCTTTCAGGTAATGTGATTTACTCTGGTTATTTGAATATCCCTTACATCGAAGGTGCTGGTGAAGTTTGTGTTTTCGGAGCGGCAATCATGGGTGCCTGTTTGGGTTTCTTATGGCACAATTGTTACCCTGCTTCCATGTTCATGGGAGATACAGGGAGTTTAGCACTTGGTGGTTCTATTGGTCTTATCGCAGTACTGGTGAAACAAGAGGTTACTTTGATCATTGTCGGGGGTGTTTTTGTTATGGAAACTCTCTCAGTTGTTATTCAAACTAGTTATTTTAAGTACACTCGGAAAAAATATGGCGAAGGCCGCCGAGTTTTTCTCATGGCTCCCATTCATCATCACTTCCAGAAAAAAGGTTGGACAGAGACTCAAGTAGTTATTCGTTTTTGGATTCTGGGAATCATCTTTGCCGGCATAGGTTTAGCAACACTTAAGATTCGTTAAGATGAAAGACCAGAGAGTATCACGCTGGCGTCTCATTTTAGGAGAGGCTGTTGAAGAACAACTTTCAGATGTCAGTGAGGACTTTGAGTTAAGCCAAGATGAGCAAAAAATGGATGGCGCTTTAGGTGCCATCTATGACGATTATTCTGTACCTGATGGTTCTTCAGGCAAAAAGACCCAGCAAGTTGGCGGGTTGAAGAAATCTGCTCCAGCGATTGCGAAGTGGTTAGGGGATATACGAGAATGTTTTGATTCCGAAGCAGTCGCTATAGTTCAGCGAGATGCCATTTCAAAAAAAGGTCTTAATCAGCTACTGTATGAACCTGAAATACTTGAGACTGTTGAGCCCGATATACACTTAGTCGGGACACTTCTTGCTTTAAAAGATGAGATCCCTGAAGATTCAAAAGAACAGGTTCGAACTTTTATTTCAAAGTTTGTCGATGAATTAAGCCAGTCGTTGAAAAGCAAAATAGAAAATCACATACGCGGTATACTCAACCGCCAAGAACAGTCATTTGTTCCTCGATATGATAGCATAAATTGGCAAAAAACGATTCGACAAAATCTGAAGAATTACAATCCAGAGCTGAAGAAGATCCTTCCTGAAAGAATTCATTATTTCGCTCATCAAAGAAAAAGCTCCAATTGGCACATATTTATAAATATTGATCAAAGTGCGTCTATGGCTGAGTCGATGGTTTACGCTGCTGTCATGGGTTCTATATTTGCCTCATTACCATCGACTAAAACTAAAGTTGTCGCGTTCGATACAGCAGTAGTCGATTTGACAGAAGAGTGTGGTAGTGACCCAGTCGATATGCTTTATGGGATGCAGTTAGGAGGGGGGACTGACATAAACCGTGCAGTCACCTACACTCGAGAGTTTATTTCGGAGCCGTCGCGTTCAATTTATATAATGTTGAGTGACTTGTTTGAAGGCGGAAACAGGAATCAGTTATTACTACAGATGCAAGAGATGGTTGAGTCTGGAGTAAAAGTTATCTGTCTTTTGACTTTATCGAATGCTGGTTTGCCGTACTACGATCGCTTGATCGCAAGTGAATTGCAAAGTTTGGGGATAGAGTGCTTCGGTTGCACTCCAGAGAAACTGCCAGACTTTATCAAAGAAATTTTATCTGGCAGTAGGTAACTTCTTACTCTTCGCCCATAAGTACTTTTACTTCTGGCTCAATAGTACTAGCCCAAACTTTATACTGATCCTTGTTTGGGTGAAGTAGGTCTTTCATAACTTTTTTTGAAAGTGTTCCGTCTTCTTCTAGGAAAACTTTGTTAATGTTCATGTAGAAAACTCTTTCGTCATCTGCAAAGTCTTTGATGATGTTGTTTATATCAGTATTGATTACGCGAAGTTTATCATCAGCTTTTGCACCACGAGGAAAAACAGCGAGTAAAAGAACTTTGGTATTCGGCAGTTTATCTTCAAGAGTTTCAAGGATAGTCTCGATTCCTAGAGCAGTTTCTGCGGCAGGATCTTGGCGGTGACCAGTGTTGTTTGTGCCAATCATCAAAACAAGAAGTTTTGGGTCTATGCCATCTACTGCACCGTGATTTAAACGCCAAAGTACATGTTCTGTACGATCGCCAGAGAAGCCGATGTTTAGAGCGTTCCTTTTTGTATAGTACTGCTGCCAGACTTCTTTGCCTTTATTGTCCCAGGCATGGGTGATAGAGTCACCAAGAAAAACAAGGTCTACTTTTTCCATTTTGTTTTTTACTTCTAGCTTTTCTTTATGGCGTGGCATCCACCATTTTACAGCCCATTTAGCATCTTGTTCTACAGGGATAATAGATAATGGTGGTTCTTGGAAATAACTACAGCAGCTGGTAAGCGCAGTGAGCAACGCTAGAAGTAAGATTTTTTTCATTATTCATCCTTAATTTTAAAGAACAAAACTATAAAGTGGTAGTCTTGGCTTGGCAATAGATTAAGTGAGCGCTTATTCTAAATATTTTTGATTAAAGTAGTAATAACTGTACAGGTTTGGCTATTTCCTGTCGATTAAACTGCAGATTACTTTTTGATTTGCGGTATACAATCAATGTGTTGGTGTTAGATATATTTTGTGTGTAAAAGTGAGTTTTAAATCTGGAGAAAAGTTTGGACGAAAACAATACACAGGACAATCAGTCAAATGATGTCCAAGACCCCCCAAAAAACCTATTAGGTAAAATCAAGCATCTCGGCCCTGGTATCATCATTGCTGGTTCAATTGTTGGTTCTGGAGAACTGATAGCAACAACTTTAGTTGGTGCCAAAGCTGGTTTTATATTGATGTGGCTTATCATTGTTGGCTGTGTTATCAAAGTATTTGCTCAAGTTGAGTTTGGTCGCCATACGATGATTTGGTCTAAAACTCCACTGAAAGCTTTAGATGATATACCGGGTCCACGTTTTAAGGTGAAGTGGATTCTTTGGTATTGGCTGGCAATGATGATGCTTATCTCGACTCAGCAAGGTGGTATACTTGGCGGTATAGGTCAGGCGCTGACAATGGTTAAACCGTTGTCTACAGAGGCTGAAGTCTACAACAAGCAAGTGAGTGACAAGATTAGCTACACTGTAAAAAGTGCTATGTCTCCAGAAACAGTAGAGTCAGAAGAAGTAGCAGTAGAGTCAGGAGATGTGACTGAAGTTCCAGAAGTAACTGCTGAGCGTCCACACGACGTGAAAACCTATGCGATTATTGTCGCTATCCTGACATCCATTATGCTATATTTTGGGCGGTTTGGGTTAGTTCAGTGGTTTTCGACGATCATGGTATTTGGCTTTACGATTGTCACCTTTGTGAATTTGATTATGCTGCAGTCAGACCCCCAGTGGGCAGTGACATTTGCCGATATTGTCAGTGGTTTAAAGTTTAGTTTGTCTGATGGTGAAGGTATAAATATGACCTCTGTTGCTGTCGCACTTTCAGCATTTGGTCTAATCGGTGTTGGTGCATCTGAGTTGATTATGTACCCTTACTGGTGTTTAGAAAAAGGTTACGCCAAGTTTACCGGTGTAAGAGATAACACTCCGGAGTGGTTAGCACGTGCTAAAGGGTGGATCGAAGTGATGAAGATGGATGCTTGGGCATCGATGTTCGTATACACATTCTCGACGCTAGCGTTTTACCTCATGGGGGCAACTATTCTTCATAGAGTTGGTTTGGTTCCAGAGGATGGAGACCTTATTGCCACTTTGGGTGAGATGTATGTTCCAGTCTTTGGCCAATGGGCTCAAACTGTATTTGTAGTTGGTGCAATATCAGTCCTTTACTCAACCTTCTTTGTCGCTGCTGCGGGTAATGCTCGAGTACTAGCAGATGGTTTAGGCTTGTTTGGCTTTATTCCAAATGATGAAAAGTCTAGAATGGAATGGTCGAGGAAATTTTGCGGTATTTGGCCTTTAGCAGCACTTGGCTTGTACTTATTCTTTAGTTCACCAGTCGCGATGGTCTTATGGTCGGGTATCGCTCAATCATTGATGTTACCAATGGTTGGTTTTGCGGCGCTTTACTTCCGTTATAAAAGAACAATGGATGAACTCAAACCAGGCAGGGTCTGGGATGCGTTCTTGTGGCTTTCAGTTGCAGGTATGTTCGTAGTCGGTTTCTGGACAGCTTACTCTAAGCTGTTTGGGTAAGAAAAGATTAGGCCATGTGAAAACATGGCCTAAGAGAATTAAGCTTTCTTTTTATAAAAGCAGAAGCTAAAGTCGTGCTCATTTTTTTCGTCAGCTTTGAAAGATTCTTTGGAAGTAAGCTCCCATTTGCCGGAGTCGAACTCAGGGAACCACGCATCGCCAGTCGCTTCAGTTTCAACTTCAGTTAAAATCATTTCGTCGGCTAGTTCTAGAGCGAGAGTATAGATCTGTCCACCACCAATGATAAAGGCCGTGTCATCTCCAGCTTTTGCTATTGCTTCTTCAAGAGAGTTCACAACAGTGCAACCTTCATCGCTAAAGTCTTTATTGCGAGTAATGACGATGTTGTGCCTGTTTGGTAGTGGTTTCCACTTACCAAGAGAATCCCAAGTCTTACGACCCATGATTATGGCATTTCCAGTTGTTAACCTTTTGAAGTTTTGAAGGTCTGCAGACAAGCGCCAAGGGAGTGCGTTGTCGACACCAATTAATCGGTTGCGGTCCATTGCCGCGATGATCGTTGCCATTAGACAGAAACCGCAGCTTTTATGTGTGGATCAGCTTCATAGTTGATGAGTTCAAAGTCTTCAAATGTAAAAGAGAATATGTCTTTGACGTCCGGATTGATCTTCATAGAAGGAAGTTCTTTCGGAGTTCTCGTCAATTGTAGTTTTGCTTGCTCAAAGTGGTTGTTATAGATGTGAGCATCGCCAAATGTATGAACAAAGTCTCCCGCTTCAAGTCCTGAAACTTGAGCGACCATCATCGTTAGAAGAGCGTAAGAAGCGATGTTGAAAGGAACACCTAAGAATATATCTGCACTTCTTTGGTAAAGCTGACAAGAAAGTTTGCCGTCAGTTACATAAAATTGAAATAAGCTGTGACAAGGAGGTAAAGCCATCTTGTCTATTTCAGATGGGTTCCAAGCAGAAACGATTAGACGGCGTGAGTCTGGATTAGTTTTGATCATCTCAATTGTGTTTTTAAATTGATCGATAGTGCCGCCAGCAGGGTTTGGCCATGAACGCCATTGATGACCATAAACTGGGCCAAGGTCGCCATTTTCATCTGCCCATTCATCCCAAATGCGAACACCGTTTTCTTTAAGGTACTTAACATTTGTATCACCGGAGATGAACCAAAGTAGTTCATGGATGATGGATTTTAGGTGAAGTTTTTTAGTCGTTAATACAGGGAAACCTTTTGAAAGGTCAAAGCGCATCTGGTGGCCGAAAACACTGCGAGTGCCTGTGCCAGTTCTGTCTTCTTTATCAGTGCCGTTGTCAAGAACGTGTTGAAGTAGTTCAAGGTATTGTTTCATTTAAAGTCCGCTTCCTCTGAATTAGCAATGGATGATGATCAAAACTATATGTCTATCTGTCAAGATTGCTACAAGGGCTTGTTTGAAGCCTCGGAAAATCCTAATAAAAATGGAAGTTTTTATGTTCAAGTATTTTAAAATAGCCGGTAGGTGATAAGGTTAAGCTTACTCTAATTTTGGTAGTGGCGACAAAGTTCTTCATGCTTGAAATATATATTCCATTAATCTCGATAATAATTCTGCTGGTAATCATGTTGATTCTGACCCGAATCAAACGTACCCAACTTGAGCAAGAGTCACAAAGAAATATCCGCGATAGAAGGGCTGTTGTTAACTTCTTAAACAGATTCGCACACAGTGTTTCTACTGTAGATAATATCGATAATGCCATCATTTCATTAGCAAGATATATATCCGACGCCATCCAAGCTCGTTCATTATGCTTGTGCTTGACAGACTCTGAAATGAAAGTCCTTGGTGTCAAAGCGACAATCGGACCTTTTCCAAAATTTGCTGACTTCGATACAACTACCGAGTTTACCGATGAAGAAATAAAGAGTCGCATGTTTCCTGTAGGTAAGGGCTTTTTGGGCAAAATCGCCAAAGAAAGAAAGCCTATTCTTATCACCTCAGCGAAGTCTCCACTTTTAGACCATTGTAACCCCGAAGCAAATATAAGCTCAGCGATGATCGTTCCAGTAGTTGTCGAGCGAGAATTGAAAGGTCTTATTTGTGCTGTGAATTTCGATGGCGGTCAGATTTTCTCGAAAGCTGACTTAGACCTTCTAGTTTCTATTTCTGGTCACACAACTTTAGCAAGAAACATGATTGAAACTTACGATCATATGGGTGAACAACAAAGACTTCACCAAGAACTCGAGTTTGCGAGAACTATGCAAAGTTCTCTTATGCCGAAATCAACTCCTGAAGGCTTGAGTGACTTTGAAGTGTTTGCTCACAATAAACCGGCAATGGAGGTGAGTGGTGACTTCTACGACTTTATTCAAATCGATGAAAACCGTCACCTTTTAGTTGTTGGCGATGCAAGTGGTAAAGGTGTTCCGGCTTGTATGATCATGACTATGACTCGCAGTATTTTGCGTTCTTTGTGTAGTCGTTTTACCAGTCTGGAAGAGATCCTTCTGGAATTGAATGATAATATTTTTAAAGATACCGAGCCATCTCGTTTTATGACTTTGGCGTTTGCTCTTTTAGATGAGAGAAATGGCACGCTAGAGTGTGCAAGAGCAGGTCACACAGAACTTCTTTTAAGAAATGATAAAAATAGAACAGTACTTCCTGTTATGCCGGAAGGTCCTGCGATAGGCTTATTGCCAAATGATCTTGGTATAACCTTCGAAACCTTTTCTCTTGAGTTCCAAAAAGGTTACTCACTACTTTTCTTTACCGACGGTATAACTGAAGCATTAAATGACGTCGATGAAGAATACGGGCTTGAGCGCCTACTTAAGATCTGGCAGGATGTCGACTTAGATGTAGATGAAGTTGTTCAGGCGATTCTTGATGATGTTGAAGAATTCTCTGGCGACATGCCTCAGTTAGACGACCAGACTCTTATGGTGATCACTAGTAAAAAGGATAGATGATTTGCGGAGATTTTTAAAGTTTCTTTGGATCCTTTCATTAGTGGCAGTATTTTTCCTGCTCTTACTCCCTTACATCTCACCAAACTTCCGAGGTTATCTCGATAACCTAGTTCATCCTTTTTTACCAAAAGTTTCAGATCAATTTTACTCAACGACTGATATTCAAAAAGAAAATGAAAAACTTCGTAAAGAATTAGCGAAGTATGAAAGCCAAGAAGATTATTGGAATAGACTTTTTGAAGAAAATAAGACCTTAAGGGATCTACATAAGATGCCAGATAGACCGGAGTATGAAACTGTTCTATCACAAGTGACTGTGAGAAATCCACTGACAGGCAAGTTCAGATTTATGATCGATAAAGGCGAGAAAGAAAAGCTTATCCCTGGTATGCCAGTTTTGGTGGGTCCAAATCTTTTTGGGCGTATTTTAGAAGTAGAGAAAACACACTCAGTTGTCGGTTCTTTGGCGATGAAGAAAGTTTTGGTTTATTGCCGCATAAAAGGTACTGAAGTTTTTGGTCGACTTAGCGGTGAAGCAAGTGGTGCGGGTAAGGGCGAGCTTTTTTGTAAGCTTATTTGGTTATCACGAGATGCAGAGTTAAAACCTGGTATGGTTGTTATAACTTCTGGATTTACTGTTGAAGAACATGCTATCGAAGCTGGCGCTGGCTTGATTCCAGGAGGAATCGAAATAGGCAAGATTGTTTCACTTTCTAAAAATGAAAAGTACCAAGAAGCGATTGTATCACTTAGCGCTCATTGGCAGCATTTTGATTATGTGACGATTCTGAAGAAAAAAGAATGAAAGTGGTTATTTACACATTCTTTCTTTTGTTTTTGACCATTTGGACCGAAGTCTCTTTGTCGAATGCGGGTTTCCTTGTGCCACTTCTTTTTTTTCAGATGTTTTACCTTACCGTTGTGAATCGATGGCGCTTTAGCCTCTTGGTCGCGCTTGTGGCCTGTGTTTTAGTTGATCATTTGTTGGGCTACACTTCTCTACCTTCAGTTTTATTTACTATTGTAGTGGCTTCATTTTGGCGGAGTATTGGCGATTGTAGCAAAGTTGAGTTGCAGTTTCTACCCATTTCTGTGACCTTATTTGCAGGGGTTTTTATACTGATGATTTGTACGTTTTTAAAATATGGTGGAACTATTCCATACTGGGATTGGTTTGTTCAACTCTTTGGAAGCGTTGTATGCATTGCTTTTTTAACTCCATTTTTGATTCGTGTACAGGACTGGTTAGCGACTAAATTGAAGATCTTAACCTACGCAGAAGTTCAAAGAGAAGAGATGTACAGTGCCACAAATAAATAAGATACTGAACGGCTTAAACGGTCGCTACATATTTCTCATCGTCCTGTCATTTATCGTCATTATCGTTTTGTCACTTCGTTTAGGTCAGCTACAACTCAGTCAAGGCTCAGACTATATCGAGGCCATTCGTAAACAAAGTCTTCGCCCAATTCGCATACCTGCAGTCCGAGGTCGTATAGAAAGTGCCGATGGACAGATTTTAGTTGATAACCAAGTCAGTTATGACCTTATGTTTTTCCTGAAAGAGTTTAAGCTCCGTGGTACCGGTGGCATGACGCGAACTTCCGAGTATATGGCCTCAGTGCTTCAGCAGTTGGCTTCTATGCTGGATCTTAAGAGCGATATTTCACAAAAAGATATTTTGAATAAGCTTTTAGCAGACTCTAGAGAAAGAGTTGTTTTGATTACGGATATGACCTCAAAACAGCTGAAGGGTTTTCAAAAAATGAACCTGCCGCCATTTATAGAAATGGCCGATAAAGACCTTTTTTTAAATTACTCTAAAGTAGAAATCTTAAATAAAATGAACGGTCGTGAGCGAACTGCTGAAAGTATTTGTCGTGAGATAGATAGGGTTTCGAGTTTGATTGGCCGGCCTATGGAAGATCACCGCAAAAAAGTATTGAAGCATTTAGCGCAGAAGCCAGCTTTACCATATAAAGCTTTGGAAGATCTGTCGCAATATGAGCTTTCAATCATCTCAGAAATGGTCCCTTCACTTGATGGAACAAGTATAGAACCAAACGCACGACGAGCCTATCCATACCCTGTCGAGTATTCGCACTTATTGGGTTATACCCGTCTAAAAGATCCAGCCAAAGAAGATGAAGAAGAACGAGCTTCATTTCACTATTATCTGCGTTCTTTGTATGGTGTGAATGGACTAGAGTCTAAGATGGAAAAAGATCTTCAGGGAGTCGCTGGCCGTAAAGTTGTTCAGGTAAATATTGGTGGTTTTGTTCAGAGCGATGGTACTGGCAAACATAGTGTTATTGAAGAAACTGACTTGGATAAGTTTAACTATCCCGCAAAGAATGGACACAATGTTATACTGACACTAGACCACGAAGCACAAAAGTTGGCTTATGATCTTTTGGTGAGTATCCCTCACCATACTCTTGGAGTTCCTTTACAAGAAGGTCAGCAGGTGCGTTCTGCATTCGTCCTTATGGATTGTGAAACTGGTGAAATAAAAGCGATGGTTTCAACTCCATCCTATGATCTTTCGCGTTTTAGAGAGTACAAATACTATCAAGAAATAAACGATCCTGAAACAGCTATTCCTTATGCACTGAAGCAACAGCCTTTGATAAATAGAGCACTTTCAACTTATGAACCAGGCTCAATAATTAAGCCCTTACTGTCACTCTCAGGGCTAGAGTATGGGAATTTAGATCCAGACCATGAGCTTGAGTGTGAGGGGTTCTATGAGTTACCTACCGGAAAAAAAATACGCGATGCATCGAAATGGGGGCATGGGCCTATTTCACTTGGTAGCGCAATTGAGCAGTCTTGTAACAAATACTTTATAACACTTGGTTTAGAGATGGGTGTTGAGCCTATGCAGAAAGTTTACAAACACGCAGGAATTGGTCGATATCCTATGGCATTGAAAGACGGTCGTAGATTTACTCAGGAAAGGTCAGGTCTTATGCCAGGAGAATCGAAAAGCTGGTACTTGGCGGATACGGCGTATTGTTCGATAGGTCAGGGTAAGATCAAAGTGAGTCCACTTCAGGCAGCAGTTTTTGTTGCTGCTATTGCCAATGGCGGCAAGGTCTTAAGGCCACAGTTGATCAAAGAGATTCGAGATTCAAAAAATGAAAAAGTTCTTCGTAGTAGCAAACTGCCAGATGTTATAGACCAACTTCCTGTAAAACTTGAAAATATAGAGACTGTTCAACAAGGTATGCGCCGCGTCGTAGTTGGCGAAAATGCATCAGCCACTACAGCTCAAGCGAAAATCGAAGGCGCTCTAGAAATGGCCGGTAAGACAGGAACTGCAGAAGTTGTGTATGCAGAGCAGAATGAAGAGGGAAAGCTCGCTAGAGATATCGCTGGGAAACCAGTTTTTAAGAAGATTAAAAATACTTGGTTTACAGCATATGCGCCATATGACAAGCCTAAGTATGTAGCCATTTGTTTTGTGCAGGGAGGTATCTATGGAGGTACAACTTGTGCACCAGTAATCAGAAAGTTCTTTGATACTTGGAGTAAGACAAGGCCCAAGGAATTAGGGCAAAAAAAACAGGAATAAGAGGGTAAACTCTCCAACGAGAATATTTACAATAAGCCCGTGAGGACCCGACGTTATTAGCATTCAGAGGTTTACTCTTATTCCATGCTATAAGGTTATCTAAATGAAGCTTTATTACAAGCTTTTTATATAGAAAATTTAATAAAATTTTCTAGTTGATTACCGATTCACAGCCCACTCTAAAGCTTTACTAAATCTCACTAGTTTTACGTGTCCATCACCAAAAACACTGTTGAAGGTGCCGCGATGCAAAACTCCAGCCCATCTGGAGTGACCTGTTGGTGGAGAGTTTACGGTTCCGTGGTCAGTCCTACTGAAGTAGTTTACTCCACTATGAGTGTTAGCGATATTTGGAATAACATCCATGATGTGCAACTTCTCAGAAGGCTTTGTGACTAAGCCAAGAGGCATAGCTTGAGTTGAACTCTCTCCCCAACCATGAGCCGTATTCCTTTGGCTTATGCCATCGGCTCCAGTCCAGTTACCGGGTTTTATGATGTTCATTATGTATGACGCTTCGGTGTATATATTCCCAGTGAGAGGATCGTGTCCATCCGGGTCAAACATTTCGTCTGGTCGCATCGAAGGACATTTGAATAAGTTTTCACTTAGGTCCATGCGACTAATCATATAGTTTATAAAGTGATTGACGTGCCCGTCATCTGTTTCACCAAAGCTCGCTGGTAAAGTATAGTCATTTTCATCTGTATGATAGATCGCAACAGCATAGCCAATTTGTTTCAATTGACTTTTACAGCTTGCTTCTCTGGTAACAGATATAGCTTTGCCAACAGCTGGTAGCATAAGTGTAAATAAAATGCCGATGACAGCAGTGACCACCATCAGCTCTGTGAGAGTAAATGCCCTTTTCATTATCGCCCAAAATAATGTTATGTGTAGTAAATAATTGTCCCTAGAAGTTTTATTTTAGCCTAAGTTGAGGTTTTTTTCTAGCAGAATGGATAAATTTTCATAGTTGATTACATTGTGAGCTATGGAAGAAGAAATCACAGAACAATCAAAGCCACTTATGGCTTCTTACGTGCTGCCCGTCTTTAGTTTTGGGTTAATCGTTAGTTACTTTATATTCATGGCGAATATAGTAGGTCTACTGCTGCCTGAAAATGTTGACGAGGCTAGTACTAAAGCTAAAGAGTTTGCGATGTTTGGTGGCGTAGCTATAAATGCGATAATCTGTAGCTTGGCCTTTGGCTTCCTTTTGACTCGTATGCGCTTTAAGTGGTCTAAGAAAGTTTCGATTGGCCAGCGTTTTGCAGGAGTTATTTATGGCTTCTTAGCCTGTATCGCTTTGAGTATGCTTTTGAAAGCTTTGTATATGGTTTTTAATTATGAGCCTGAGCTACAACAAGTTGCAGAAAGCATAAAAAACCTTCATCCTGAATATTTATATTTAGTTGTTCTTGGGCCGATGTTTTTTGTCCCTTTAGTTGAGGAGATACTTTTTCGTGGGTTTCTTTACAGATCTATTGTCGCTTACTTTCAAAAGGATGTAATCGGTGAAGGCGAGAACTATTCGGCAATAAAAGAGAAATGGGTGAAGATCCTCTCGATGCTTGTGACATCGGCTGTTTTTGCTTTAGTTCACCGAGAGCTTCCGGCTATGCCTCAACTTTTCTTTTTAGGTTTTATCTTTAATTATGCGTACGAGAAAACCGGTTCACTAGCTGTGGCAGTTTCACTTCATGCGATTAATAATTGTCTGAGCATTGTAGCTTTGTTTTTTATCTAAAGACGTCTTTTTCCTACTTTTTTGCTATTATTTCATATTTATAAATCACTTTTTTGGATAGAGTAAGATATGAAAAAATTACTTGCACTACTTATTCTAGTTTGTTTTGGCCTTTGTGCTGATGAATCTTCGTTGTTTTCTGAGCAAGAATTAGCGATGATTAAAACTATGTCGCCTTTGCCAGAACTTCCAAAAGATCCAACAAATGAAGTGGATGGAAATGTAAAAGCGATTCTTCTTGGCGAAGCCTTTTTTAACGATTGGCGTTTTTCAAAAGGGGAGGAGTTTGCCTGTGCAACTTGTCATAGAGAAACCGACCATTTTACAACTTTTCGTGCCGATACTCATGTAGAAATTCCTACGCTTTATAACATGGCCCACAATAAATGGTACTTTTGGGATGGTCGTGCCGATACTCTTTGGTCACAGTCTTTGGTACCGCTTGAAGCAGAGATAGAACATGCGAGTTCAAGAACAGAGATAGTCGATTTAGTAACTTCAGATGAAGACTATAGGCCAAAGTATGAAGCTTTATTTGGTAAGGTGGGAGACTTCTCGGACTTAGATAGATACCCACAACCTGGAAAACCATCTGATGAGAATAAAGAGGCGAATAAAAATTGGCTGAGTATGTCTTCTCAAGATCAATTTGAAGTAAATAAAGTCTTTGCCAATATTGGTAAGATCTTTGCTGCTTATCAAGCTCAAATAGTTTCGCCTAAAAGTAAGTTTGATACATTCGTTGAGGGGCTCAAAAGTGGAGATGAGAAGAAGGTTTTAGCGTTGGATTTATCCGCGAAAAGAGGCCTAAAGCTCTTTGTCGGCAAAGGTCAGTGTATTAGCTGTCACTCAGGTCCAAACTTTTCAGATAACAGTTTCCATGACATGCGCCTGCCAGCATATACTAAAAAACTGGGACTTCCCGGAGGTCGTAAAGGAGGCATTTCAAAAGTGAAAAATAGTGTATTCAGTGCTAATGGAGCTTTTTCATTTCAAAAAAGTGATGCTCACTTGAGGCGTTTAAAGGTCGCAGCTGGAGATGACTTTAAAGTGAAAACTCCAACTTTGCGTTTTGTTGCAAGAACTCCACCTTTTATGCACACCGGACAATTTAGATTCCTGACTGATGTTGTTGAGTTTTATTCTGAGATGAAGGGCGCTAGAGAAGTGGCAGAAGGAGTAAGAGTGGAGATGACTCCGAGAAACTTTACAGAAGAGGAAAAGAAGGATTTAATCGCTTTCTTGAATTCACTCTCTGAATTAGGACAATAAAAAAGGCTGCCCATTTGAGCAGCCTTTTAAAAATTATGAAGTAAGACTTAGTAGTCGAACTCACCGTACTTAGATTTAACAGTTACTTTGTTGCCTGACTCACTTGGTTCTATATGACCAACGATTTGAGCCGGAACTTTAAAGCTTTCAGAAATAGCTACTATCTCTTCTGCGATGTCGACATCGACCATGAACTCAAGTCTGTGTCCCATGTTAAATACAGCATACATCTCTTGCCACTCAGTACCAGAACATGCTTGTATCTCTCTGAATAGAGGAGGTGTGTCGAAAAGGTTATCTTTAACAAAGTGAAGGTTTGAACCGAACTTGCCACACTTTGTTTGAGCTCCACCACTACAGTGAATTATACCACCGATCTTAGACTTGCCGATATTGTCAAAAACAGTTTTAACAATTGGTGCATAAGTACGTGTCGGAGAAAGAACAGCTTTACCCATGTCAACCGGTATGTCATCAACTTTGTCAGTAAGCTTGTACTTACCGCTGTAAACAAGATCGCGATCGATGTTGTTGTCGAAAGTCTCAGGGTACTTGTCAGCGTACTCTTTAGTGAAAACGTCGTGACGAGCAGAAGTAAGACCGTTTGAGCCCATACCGCCGTTATACTCGCTTTCGTAAGAAGCTTGGCCGTCTGAAGCTAAACCAACAATGACTTGTCCAGGCTTCATTCTGGCTGCATCTATAACTTCACTACGCTTAAGACGAGCAGAAGCTGTAGTGTCAACGATAACAGTACGCACAAGGTCACCAACATCGGCAGTCTCACCACCTGTGTTGATCATAGATATACCAAGATCGTTGTAAAATTGAATTATCTCTTCATTGCCATTGATGAGGGCACTTATGACTTCGCCAGGGATGCGACTAGCGTTACGACCGATAGTTGAAGAAAGTAAAATGTTATCCGTTATACCGACGCAAAGCATGTCGTCGATATTCATAACGATAGAGTCTTGAGCTATGCCTTTCCAAACTGACAAATCACCAGTTTCTTTCCAGTAAGCATAAGCAAGAGAAGATTTAGTACCAGCGCCGTCTGCGTGAACAACATTGCAGTAGTCTTTGTCATTTCCTAAAAAGTCAGGAATGATCTTACAGAAAGCGTGTGGGTAAAGACCTTTGTCGACTTTTTTGATCGCCGCGTGGACTTCTTTCTTAGAGTATGAAACTCCGCGTTGTTGATAGCGCGATTTAGCTTCGTTATCTGACATTTTCTAACCTTAAATTTAAGCGCAGCCGGTGTTGGCACCACATGAGGTCGGGCTACTAACTTTGGCAGTTTTAGGATTCATGATATCTGGGTTGTCGTCGATGGCGAACTTCTCAGCAGACTTTTCATCAGCGTCATCTAGTTTTATACCATCGATCTCAAAGCCGGCGTCTTCAATCATACGGAAAGCTTTGTGCTTTCTGTCACCGCGAGTTACCAAGTAACCTTCGATGAATAAAGAGTTCGCGACAAATAGAGCCATACTTTGTAAGCCTCTTAAGTGACCTTCGCGACCACCACCCATACGAAGTTCAGCATCTGCATTTACAAAGCGAAATACGCAAAGAATACGCAGGCATCTTTCAGGGTTGAGTTGATCAAAGTCAAAAAGTTTGTTGCCTTCAACAGGAACAAGAAAATTTATTGGGATAGAAGGGACTTTCGCTTTCTTTAGTTCGTAAGCTACATCAAGTACATCTTCGTCTGTTTCACCCATGCCGACAATCATACCAGAACAGTTACTAAGACCAGCTTTTTTAGCTGCATTCATAGTATTTACGCGATCATCATAAGTATGAGTTGAAACGATGTTTGGCGTATGGTTTTCAGAAGTATTTAGATTGTGGTTTAGTCGATCAAGGCCAGCTTCTTTGAACTGTACAGCTTGCTCGTCAGAGACGAGTCCAGCAGATAGACAAGTTTTGATTCCAACTTCATCATTTATACGTTTGATGATGTGGGTAAGTTCGTCTGCTTTTTTGTCGTTCGGGCCACGACCAGATGAAACCATACAGTAACGGTAAACGCCTTTGTTTTTAGCGTCCCATGCATCAGCGATGATTTCCTCTTCGCTTTTCATCTTATAAGCGTTTATGTCCGCATCAGATTCTTTAGATTGACCGCAGTAACCACAGTCTTCAGGACAGTAACCGTTTTGGATATTGTTGATTTGGTGAACTTTAACTTTTTTGCCGAAGTATTTTTGGCGAATTTCACCAGCAGCAGCTACTAACTTGATCAGGTCTATTTCAGGACTTTGCAGAATTAGAAGGGCATCTTCACGAGACATGATGTCGCCGTTAAGTGCTTGTTCAGTCCATTTGTTATAATCAATACTCATTAAAATCTATTTCTCATTTACTCAGTGGTTTAAATTCTTCAACATAAAGAATAGGTCTTGTCCAGCCATCAAGTCTCTTCGAAACTCCGATAATTTCAACCTCTTTTAAATAAAAACTTTGCAATTCTTTTTTGCGTCCCTTTAAATAAGCGATGGCATAAAACTCGCCATTGACTCGAGCCGCTAATGCGAAATCTACTAAGTGTTTATCTTGCTCTCTAACTTCCAAGATGTAACCCGTCATTTTGACTCTTCCTGGAGGTAAAACTTTTTCGACTTCATCGTTGGCGAGAGATACCTCTTCGACAATATCTGTATTTTGAAGTAACTCTTCATTTTGAACGACTTCCTCAGCGTCTTTCAATTGAGACATGAGGCTTGGGTAGTTAATCAACTTGAAGTTTACTTTCTGAACAACCTTCATAAGTTCATCGAGAAGTTTGCTGTCACTGGCTTTGTCAGACTTTATGAAAACAGAACTGTTGCCGAAGTTTTCGCGATAAGAGACAAGGATTGATTCAACGTAGTTATTTGGCGTTGGAACTTTACTAAGGATAACGTCGTTGTCTTTGGTGACTTCGATTGTGATGAATGAACTCTGTAGAAGTTCAGTGTCCTTTTTCATCGATTCTGGAACCTTGATGAACTTACTTTCGATCAGTGGTTTTGGGTCTTCAACGAAAACATTCGCATTAACTTCACGAAGACTGTCTGAAAGGTCTGTTATTTTCTCTTTGTCAGCTTTTTCGTCTGCAATGATGAAAGCAACAGTTTCATTTCCAGTGGCACTAAAGGCTGCAAGTAACTCTTCTTTTGTTACTTCTTGGTTACCGAGAAATATCTCATTCTTATTATCGACAGTGACGATGATCTTGGTGCTTCTCTTCTTAATTTCTTCTTCGAGGAGTTTAGAAATAACTAAAAATTTCTTTTCGTCAGCAAGTTTTGCATCGACTGCAGCTTTTCTTTCAGCTTCTAAACGGGCTAACTCTTTTTGATCCTGTTCTTTCTTAAGAATCATGTCAGCTAGCTTTTGCTTGGCATCTTCAGCAGCTTTTTTCTCAGTTTTTAGTTTTGCCTCGAGTTCTTTTAGCTTTTCGTCTTGGCTTTTTATTTCAACGACGGCTTTGACTTCATTTAACTTTTCGTTTTCTTCGTCATTTCTAGCAACTATCATTGGCTCTAACTTAACATATGCAGCACTGACCCAAACATGAGAAGAAGAGGGGGCTTTTATTTTGGCCCAGATCTTATTCTTTATCTCTATAACTTCGACTTCATCGCCTTTGTTAACTTTTCCAAAAACCGTGTAAGCAACATTGGCTCCCGCTCGGACATTTATCTTATCACCAGTGATCTTGCCATGGTCGATGTACTTGTTAGAAATCCAACCGGTAACAGAGTCAGGAGATACAAGTTTTAACCAGCCGTTGTTCTCTGCAACAACTTTAACTTCATCGCCTTTGAGTAATTGCCCTAAAACTTCATATTTAGTCCCAGGCTTTGCTCTCATTCTAAGTTTTGAGCCAGTAACAACCCCTTTACGTATTTCTTCAGCAAAGCTAAAAGTTGAGAGGAGAAATAATAGTGCTAGAAAGATTCTCATTTTTCGTCCTATCTGATGAATAATATGCCAATGATAAGTGAGATACAGACAATCACTTGGCTAATGGTGCGATTGATCTCGTCATTTACTATTTCAATTTTTTGGATTGATTTCTGTATAGCAAATTTTTTGACAAAATAAGTGATCGCTGCAGCAATAAGTACTGGGGCTAAGTGTCTGTGCAAAATACAGCTGGCGATAAGGAAGACTCCACAGATAGTGTATATCTCTATGTCTGCATGAGGCTTACTTTTTAAAGTATCCGTTTTAGAAGCAGTTGCTATGTAGGAACAATAGCCTAGCAAAAATGCATAGATGATCCAAAAGATTTGCCCAGATGAAATGAGGGCGGCCATACAAAGGACTTTACAGAGTATAATCGCGTTGATGAACAGGACATTGTAGTGTTTACAAAGTTCAGTGGATTCGTAATACTCTTCTTGCCACTTACCGGCAAATTCACCAAACCAAGATAAGGCATTTAGATTTTTACCCTTATCCGATAGAGCGTTGAATATGATTATCAGTATGGCAGCAACGATGGCAACGCCATAAGGAGTATGGGAAATGACCGTTTCATTTGCAATCGTTGTTTTCTCAGAGAAGAAGTAGGTGAAAAAAGAGCCAATGATCCAGCAGCAAAGAGATTGAGCTAAAGCAGCAGCAAAAAGCATATAGGTTTCAGGGGTAGATTTGCCGGGCTTACGACCGTTTAGAATATTCCAGCCATCTTTGACTTGTTCTAAATATTTATCCATCAGCGCTCAGATCGCTCACATTTTAAAGATTGATTTTGATAAGAATATCTCACAATTTAGCATGAATTCATGCTTTAACTTACCCACCACCAAAAAAAACTTATTTTTTCTCAAATGCTTTCTTGCAAATAAAAAACTGCCGAGTATAATCCTCTCACCCCAAAGCGGGGGTGTAGCTCAATTGGTTAGAGCGCCTGCCTGTCACGCAGGAGGCCGCGGGTTCGAGTCCCGTCATTCCCGCCATTTTTCTCCTTGGATCCCAGTGACTTATAACTATTTATATAGTTGTATTCTAATTTTCTCTTTTCGAAGTGACTGAGCACGAATCATCATGTTGCAAATTGTGAAGTCCCCCCAAAAAGTCCCCCCAATAATAAAGTGGCAATCGACCACTTAAGGTCAATTACCTCAGTAAGATAAGACTCCCATAGTTATTAACCCATGGTCATTCTCAACCCACTCTTAAATTTAGGATCATCTGAAATCATTTTTTCTGCCAAGGCAAATTTATTTTTGGGGCAATATAGATAGTCCTCAGAAAATTCAACTTGAAGACTATTGTAAAACATCAAACTTTCACTACTTAAATTCCAGGGTTTGCCACTCGCAATTTTCTCATGCTGTTCAAATCCTGTAAAATTTGGATCCATCATTTTCATTACTTTGATTTGTGTTTGGATTTCAGGTGAGTTAAATTTTTTCATTTTTTCACCTAAAATAGATTTACACAGAAAACTTATCGAAAGAGTCGAAGATATTGGCAGTGTTATCTGAATTCCTGGAGAAGCAAGACCCAAATTCCCATAAGGGCCTAAATTAACTTTATTAAATAAAGTGACTGGGTGATCAGAAATATAAAATGGAGCATTATCAGTTGTTTCTAGTAAACACCAATCCTTCATTAATATTAGTTGATATAACTTTGGGCTATCTAATAGCATTTTAAAAAAGGCAAATCTGTTTTTATGTGAAAATTTTTCCTCAATTGCTTTTCCACTAAGCTCTTCGCTCCTCTTTTTAAGAAATTCTTGCATTCCCTCAATCGTTAATAGCTGAGAATATGTTCTAGTGTTTTGAACTACCACAAAGATTGAAAGAGCAATTTTTTCTTCTTCTGTTAAAAATGATATAGATTTTTCTTGGATAATTCGCGTAATGATCGGAGCAACATCAGATTCTAGTTGACCCAGAATTAATTCAACTTCTATATTCCCTTTTATAGAGTAAAAGTCCCTTCTCGTTGAAGCCGAGTCTACTGTTTGAACATATTCTTTACCTTTCTTTTTATCGAAAGTATGTATCATTTTCTTTTTAGAAGTTCGGTAACAAAAGTTTTTTAGCAGAAACTTAGGAACAGTATGATGTTTTCTTGGAGTGTTCATTACAAAGAAGCTTTTCTATTAAAATAAGCTCTACTTGAAGCCTTAAAGTAAGCTCTTTCAACAAATAATTATTAAAACTTAAATCCACCTCTACTTTGCGACTGGTCCGGCTCAATATTATCCTGAATACGAATCTTACCTAAACTCTCATTTTTCTCCGGCAATAAAGAAGTTATAGAATACCGATCAATAGCATTCCGCTTCAATTCCTCTGTCTGATGCATCATATAAGCTTCAGTCATTCTCTTATCCATATGACCGACCATACTTTGCAGAGTAACTATTGGAGTCCCCTGAACGCCATGCAGATAACAGAAGGTATGTCTAAGACTGTGAATATCCTTTACGGAGGTTTTCCGGCTTCTACCTTCATGGGCTTTTAGAGATTCAATTCCCAGATGCCGGAGCATCTTCTTAAAGCGATAAGAAATGCCAAAGGGGTTTTCCCTATACATCGTCGCTAAAGACGGAGTTACATACTCACACAAAGAATTCTTATTGTCATATTTGTTTTTCAGAAACACATAAAGACCATTAGTCATCGGAACAAAGACAGAAAACTGAGTCTTCTCCATGACTTTTGAAATAGCCTTCTTTTGAAAATCGACATGCTCCCATTTTAACCGTGAGATATCACTTCTTCTCATGCCGGTATTAAAGCCAATAACAAAAACTGCTTCCAGGATTTCCTGATCGAGCTTATGATCACTGGACAATGGCAACTTGCCTTTATTCTCATAGGTAAAATCAAGCATCTTTAAAAGCTCTTCAGTAGAGAAAACTTCTCGGGGCTTGTCTTTGACCGTCATTCTGGGGATATCATCAAAAGGATTATTAATCAGGCCTGCCTTATCTTTAAGAACATCAAAGACCTGCTTTATATGAATCATGTAAGTATTAATTGTGGAAGCTGAGAGGAAAGTAAGAGTATTCTTGTAGGACTTCCCTTCATAAGTAACATCTTTCTTATATTTACCATATTGCTTTAGATGCCCCACATATTCACGCGCATGAGAAGCTTTTACATCTCTTAAGGTCTTGGCATCACTTTTATCTTTTAGGAACTCATGGAAATCCAGCCAGTAACGCTCTTTGGCTTTCCACATCTTTTCGCCCGGCTGTTGCCTCATAAGTGATGGAGCTTCCTTTCTAAAAAGCTCCCAGGCTCCATCTAACAAAAGACTCGTTCCCTTAACCTGATCTGTAACTTTCTCTCGAAAGTTCAATAAGCTGCGTTCCGCAGCTTTATCAGATACAGCCGACTTCTCAAGCATTTGAATTTCTTCTTTTCTCTTTCTTTCAAAAGCCTTGGCCTCTACTTCGGTTTCTTTGCCTGTAGAACCCCGATAACGCTTTCCGTTGAAGTTGAATTCATAATAGAAATAACGGCTCATTTGGCCATTGACCTGCATTTTCTTACTGACGCTCATATTTATCTCCCCAGATTATTTATACAAATAGAATATATATTCCAAATAAGTCATTATGCAAATAAAAATATTCCTTTTGTTTAATTTATTTCTATTTGGAATATATTGAGCCAGATATTATCAGGAGTTTTTAATCAATGGTTGACCGCAAAACAGTCGCACGGCTTATAAGAAGTATTATTGAAAAGTCGCCCTACACATCTACTGAAGTAGCTCAAAGAAGCGGCTTCACTCAGGGAACTATAAGCAAGTGGGTTAATGATAAGAGTAATATCAACTTAATAGATTTTGTGCGTGTCTGTGAAGCCTGCGGAGTTCCTAACGGAGTCTTTAATAAAAAAGAGATGAGTCGGGAAATCCCACCGGCAATATCAGCCCAGATGGATGAATTGATAAATTCTCTTATAGATCTTCATCAGCGCACCGGCAATTCCCAAAACTCTCCTGTCGAGCTTTATCTGCAAAATATCAATTACTGGCTCAATAACCTTAAAGCCATGAACCAAGGTGAAATAATTGAGTTTATATCTCTAGAAGATTTTGTCAGACAGATAGGTAAAGACTCTATGATTATGCTTTATCTACCTCACCGAGGCTCTGAAAAGGCTGAAGCAGTTCTTAAGTATAAAGACTATTACTCCCAAAGCAGTTTTGTAACTTTAGATAAAGGTCAGGACTACATTGGTCCTGATGATATGCGCCAACTAAAAAGACTTATTCTAAGAGTTTATGAACTTGGTGAAAATCCTTTCCGCTATATATCTATGTGGCGTACTACCGAAGAAAATTCCTATAAGCTCTTTTTTGAAAATCGTGAAGTAGATTCACTGCATCACAATCCCATTGATCAGATCCAGGATCAGCCGATTATTAGCTTTTGGCGAAGTCTTGTTTCTGAAACTTTGGGCGATAAAGCCAAAGAGTTTTCGCACTAAAATAAATTCCTCTTTTATCTAATTTTTAAATAAATGGAATATTTTCTTGACATTATATCCATATGGAATATATATTCCTATTGATCAATAAAGTCAATTGGGAGATATTTGCCATGAATAAAGAAATCGAGGAACTAAGAAAACAGCAAAAAGAAGAGTTAGAGCTATTAAAGGCCAAACAGAAAGAGAAGTTAGCCCACCTTCGAACCAAAGAAAAAAAGCGTCTATCAAGAGAAAACACCACCAAGAGAAAGAGCCTAGCCAGACTGGATATAATTATGGGGGCTTTAGTTCGTAAGACTGTTCCCCAATCTATATACATCCAATTCATAAAAGAAGTGGCAGATGAGCGAGATTGCTCTTTTGCCTCTGAGCGATATCAGGAATGGCTTTATGATGATAATAAGTCCAATAACAGCTATCAGCTCATTAAGAAAACCCACGAACAGCCGGAACTCTCCGGCTTCTCTAATAAGCCGACTCAAGGAGGAGGCTTTACGAGTCAGCAGTGAAAAGCTCAAAAAACGAAAGTGATATGCAAGCGACTTTGCAGGCTGACGCACCCCCGATAAGGGGGCACGGTTCCTCGTTTGTAACGATTCGTTCCGAATCTACAAACGACCGCGCAAGGGGCTGTGCCCACTCGACCCCCTTATGCCAGACGTGCATATGCATTGATAGCAGGATCTGACTTATGTCCATTAAACAACTAAAGTTTGTTAAGTCTAATGGCAAGTCAGCTCTTGGTATCCATGAGTATATAGCCCGTCTTGGAGAGAACCGGGATAATGCCGATAAGTGTCTTGTACAAGGTTATGAGCACTTACCGGAATTTGCCCGTGATAATCCGCTCCTTTTCTGGCAGATGACAGATGAACATGAACGAGCGAATGCCAAAGCCTGTACTCATGTAGTTGTCGCTTTACCCAGAGAATTAAATGTTGAAGCTCAGACTCGTATGGTTGAGGACTTTGTGCAAAGAAACTTTAAAGGCTGTCCTTTATCATGGGCTATTCATGAAGGCAAAGATCAACACAATCCACATGCGCACCTGCAAATCTGTGAACGCCGTATTGAGACAGAACGAGAAGCCAGATTTTCTGAGAAAAGATTCTTTAAAAGAAACGGTGTTAAAAAAGACCGCACACTTAATGAAAGGAAGTTTTGTTCCCATTTATACCGTCAGTATGCCGGAAGTATAAATCACCACCTGCAAAAAGTTGGCAGCGAGGCGAGAATCAGCGTTGAAGCCAGAAATTATGCTTTTGAAGAGATGAGTTTATCTGAGAAAATGCAGAAAAACTTTGATCAGGAATTAGCTGAACTGGAAAAGAAACAAGCCAAAGAAATGGCCGAACTGCTCAAGAACTTAAATAAAGAAGAGAAAGAAACACAAGGAGAGAAAAATGATGAACTTAGTAGAAGAGAACAGAATCTTAAGGGAACAGAACGAGGAGATACTCAAGAAGCTGGAAAATCTGGAGGTGAACTTGAGTCAACTGGTGAAAGACCTCTTTCAGGAGGAAGTAACAAATCAGCTGGAAGAGGTCAGGAAAGAAGCCCGGGAAGCGAAGAGTATTTCGAAGGACTTAGTGGAGATAATGATTCAGGCTCTGGAGGAATGGAAGCTGGAACCGGATCAGGAGAAAATGCAAAAAGTGATCAAGAGTCTCCAACTATCGGAGCAAGACTTTTAGAATTAGCCAGAACAGCACAAAAAGCCCTCTTTAGGAATAAATGGTTGCAAAAATTTTAGGTTCTTCACGGAATTGTGTGGTTTCTAATCTAGGCAAGAAAAAGTCGTTCTTCTGATTTAGTTTGATTTACCACAATTAAACAATCTCAGAAGGAACGACTAATGAACATAATTAACTTGCTCTCTAGCTTCTGGC
>JAJPOQ010000074.1 GCA_021232515.1 Lentisphaeraceae bacterium | reverse complement strand
AAGCTTAACTCTTTGTATCTTTGACGCTATCAGCCCATTTTATGGAAAAGTCAGTCTTGTTAAGTTAGATAAGAAAATAGGCCTTATCGACAATCAAGGTAACAATCTTCTACCCCTCACCGCAACCAAGTATAAGTGGCTAAGTAAAGGCACTATTTCTCTACAAGATGACAAAGGCCACTGGCAAACCTTCAATACGCTTGGCAAAAGATTCAATGAGCTCAAGAGCACAGACCTAAAGTCATTTTCAAAAAATATCTTGAGAGCACAAAATGGAGAAAAGTGGGGTATAATCGATCAAACTGGGAAGTGGGTACTGCCGGCGATCTTTGACGAAATAACCAAACTGTCTAACTCTCGCGCTCGTATCAAAGATGGTAAACTTTATGGGTATATCGATGAAAAAGCTGAGATGGTCATGCCACCTAAGTTTGACTTCGCCAGTGAATTTAAGTCTGGCATAGCACAAATCAAAAATGGCGATAACTGGGAATGGATTACACCTCGTGGTGTATCAATTATCAGTAAAGAAGATGTCGTCAATCCAAAAGGCTTAGATGAAATACAGGTCATTGAACCGGAACAACCGCCAGTGATTGATCCAAATATCGAACAAGAAGCTCTTCAACGAATAAACCAATCGCTTCGAGACCAAGAAAGGATCTCCGCTATAACGAATCAGTACTACATTCCCTTTTCATATAACTCTCCAAGATTCTACCATAGAAACCCTTGGTACCACCGCCCGAGACATTACTATCGTTCTCCAATAGTCCACTACCATGGTAGTAAATGGAACATTCACGCAGGTGGAAGTGGTTGGCACTTCAATCTAAACTCATTCCCGAACTTCACTATCCGCTTTTAAGCTTGAGCCACGCACTCATTCATCATCTTAACACAATACTTTTTCAAGTATGGTATAGCGATCAAAAACAGTAATGGTCCGACAATTGGGATAGCGAAATAAATGATCATCAGTAAAAAGTTCAAGCAAAAGCTCGATAAGCGCACCATTTTCTCAACTTTAAAAACACTAATAATTGTTATATAAATCAGGGCAAAATACAGTGCGGGCAAAGAGACATAAGGCAAAGCAGACAAAAAAACTGAAAGGCTATGGTCAGAGAGAGCCCCCATTATTGCTATCAGAGAAGCCAACAAAGTCAGTGCATACATCATTATTATAAACCAATTAAAGATTCCTGCAGACTCCAACTTCTCTTTAATTAGTTCTTCCGTTGTTAAGGGTAATAGGTATATCGACTCAAGAGTCTCATTCTCTATTTCATATGAAAAGCAGGTAATCAAACGACTCCATATTTTATATAGAGTCAATGGAATAAAAACTGTAAATGTCAGAAAGAGAGTTAAGGGAAACACAAGGATCAGCAATATACCTACGATTATGGATAGCGGATCTCCTGCTTTAAAAAACTTCCTTTGTGGAAAAAGCAATTCATCCTTTTCCTTGATGGGTGATTCCCAGTTATTCCTAAGTGTTCTAAATGAAACACGCTCTAAATACGTCTGTAGTTTTATCTTTTCTCTTGCTGCTACCTTCCTTTGAAACTCTTCATAAAAAGCAATCGGGAAAGCAGCTCCAAACTGCAAGTTTTTAGACGATGAATATAAAAAATAAAGAGGCGTAAGAAGAAAGAAATAAATCTCACTAAAAAAGGCTTCTTTACCAGCTACAAAAGCTAAGTTCTCACTTATTCTCACCAAAGGAAAAGCTCCAAAAGGAATCAAGAGAAATAAGAAAAAAACAAGCCCCATAGCCCCAACAATCAAAGCCTCTTGGGTATTTGAGAAAAACACTGAAAACCAAAAGCAAAAAGAACTTAGAAAGATCGCCCATGAAATAAGATAGACATAATAGTGAAGAATATTGTACATGCCTATACCCCCAAGTGTCACTCCAAAAAGAGTCCCTGGCAGAAGGATTAAGATAAGATTAAATATAATCAACAGTTTTGCGCTATACCGTCCAAGAATATAGCTTAATGACGAAGAGCCCGTCATCAAAATTAGATCTAAAGTATTATTCGCTTTCTCTGAAGTCACTGCAGAACAAAACACCCCAAAAACAGATCCCGTGATTATAACAAAAGAGACATAACTGAAGTAGCGAAAAAAGAGTAATCCCCCTGCATCGAGCATGCGTTCGGATTGTACTAAGAATAAAATAAGTGTTAAGGATAAACCAATAAATACACGCTGGGCATAAACCCAACCATCCCTAGTATCGACACCTAGTGATTGACGCAAAAAATTATAGTATCTAGAATTCAACAACTCACCCTTATAAATCCTTATCTATCAAACTAGATGCTTTCGATAAATCCACAACTCATGCGAGCACAAAAAAGCCATAGTCTAACTAAGACTATGGCTTAAAATTTACTTAGATAAAAATTACTTAACTAAGCGAATATCTCGGATATTTGCCAAAGCGCCATTAGTAATTTTTACTGGCTTGAAGATCAACTCATTGTCACCTTTCTTAAGAGGAAGTTTACCAAGAGTGACAACTTTATATTTTTGCCAGCCGGCTGTTTTCACAACTTTAGCACTAACTTCTTTGCCATTACACATAACTTTAAATTCGTTTTTACCATCCATCGGCGTCGCTTGTGAAACCTTGATTGTAAATTCACCCGCTTGTGGAGAACTTACAGTCCAACTCACAGTTGTATCGACACCACCATAGTAACCGATGTTCTTACTTTCGTGACGAGCACCTTTACCATTTATCTTACCAAGCTTACTCGCTAAGATAGTCTCAGAGCCTTTTATTTGAGCTAAGAAACCAGGCGACTTAAGAATGATCGGCTCAGAAACACCAGCAACACCTAGCATGCCGTTCGCACCCATATCTGTATATGAAGCTGTAACGACGTAAACACCGTTCGCATCTTTTGCGTCATTTGGACAAGGACCAAGTTTTACTTTGCCATCTTTACCCATTGAGATCTGTGCAGAACCCTGACGTAGAGATAGGATTGCATCAACCATAACATTTATATCTGCAGTTTTGATGTGGACATGAGGAGGCATGATTGCATGACCCCAAACACCACCGCCACCTTTTTGAATCTTCTCAAGAAGGTACTTTTTACTTTTCTTGTTATTCGGGTATTTAAACGCTATGTCTTTGTAAGCTGGACCTACAGAAGCATTACTTCCTTGGTGACAAGCAAGACAGTTATTTTTAACAATAAGCGCTGTACCTGGGTGAGATAGATTCATACCAGTCATACGCGGATCGCCTGCTTCTTCCTTATCTCCAGACTCAAGACCGCGAGGAAGATACTCTGCTGTAAGACGAACTTTCGTAAGGTCTATCTTGGCATCTTCTTTATCGGTAACTTTGACGTCGTAACGAAGAGTTTCACCCCAAGAGAACTTGCCTGACTTAGAAACAGTCAATTTAACTACCGGAGGCTCATTACCTGCACTTATCACAAGTTCTTTCTGAGCTGAACGTCCGCCCTTGTCTGTAACAGTCAAAACTGCCTTATAGATACCGACTTGGTCATAAGTAAAAGAAGGGTTTGCTTCTGTACTTTTCTTACCGTTACCAAAGTCCCAGCTGTAAGTCAAAGTATCGCCAGCATCTTTATCTATAGTTCCTTTAGAAGAGAACTGAACTTTTAAAGGAAGTGATCCCGCATTCTTGCTAACAGATGCAGCAACTTTTGGAGCTCTGTTAAAACCACTAAAAGTAACTTTTCTTAGGATACCATCAGGATTACTGTTGAACCACTGTGAACCATAATCGAGAACATAGATAGAACCATCTTTGCTTCTCTCCATATCTGTTGGATGAATAAAACGCTCTGAAGCCATAAATGGGTGAATTGCTTCAACACCACCTTGGTCATCTAGTTTTACTAGTTTTACTGAACCACGGCTCCATTCGTAGAAAATCACCGTATTGTCAAAATATGCTGGAAGTGAACCTAAGTTTTCCTTGTGGAAAGCAGGACCTGCCATAGCTGAACGACCACCAGTCCCTAACTCTGGGAAAGTATCGCTTTTCGCATGTGGGTACCATATAAGTGATGAAGTCGGTTTTGGAAGAGTTGCTATACCTGTGTTATTTGGCGAGTTATTTACCTGTACATCGGCAAATGACTTACCAGACTTACCTGTAGCAAAGTCATAGTCTGTATATGGCATGTTGTTACCGCGGAAGTAAGGCCAACCGTAGTAAGCTGCTTTGCGAGCTTGGTTAAGTTCATCGTGGCCACGAGGTCCACGTGTATCACTCGGTTTACCTGCATCTGGGCCAACATCACCCCAGTAAAGATAGTTTTTAACTTTGTCGATTGAAATTCTGTATGGATTACGACAACCTTTCACATAGATCTCTGGACGAGTCTTAGCAGTGCCTTTTGACCAAAGGTTACCAGCTGGTATATCGTAAGTTCCATCTTCATTCATGATTATACGAAGGACTCCACCGCGAAGGTCATTACTATTACCTGCAGAGCGCTGAGCATCGTACCACTTTCTGTCTGGACGTTCATCAATCGGTGTAAAACCATTTGATTGGAAAGGACAAGTGTTGTCACCAGTACTTAGAAATAGTTCTCTATTGTTACCAAAAGCAACTGAGCCACCTTCGTGACATGTAACGTTTTCACGATCAGAAGCAACTTCAATGACCATTTTTTCGTCTTTCAAAGTACCATCTGCATAAGTAAAACGAGAGAGTCTATTTACTTCCTTCTCTTTAGGAGAGTAGTAAATGTAGATAAATTTATTTTTAGCAAAATCTGGGTCCACAGCCATACCTAGACCGCCACACTCTTTGCCGTACTTATTATTCGGTCCGCTAAAGTAAGCGTGAACATTTATTTGATGAATAGTTTTTAACTCGCCAGTAACTTCATTTAAAAGTTTAACAGCTCCACCACGCTCGAGGATAAATATCTCATTTTCAGAAGCTATTGAAAACTCCATCGGAGCGACAAGACCTTTGGCCACAGTTTTAACTTCAAAGTATTCGTCGTCTGGTAAAGACTTCTTCTTATCAAAACCGTCAGAAGCTTTACTTGCATACTTTATGCCTTCCAATACATGGCGCATAAAGAGTTCTTCTTTAAATGAGCTTTCAGTGTGACCACCTGCTGTATAGAACATGCGACCGCCATCAAACTCTTTATACCAAGCTGCTGGATGATTTTCGCCGTTCTTACCGCCTTTATAAGTCTTCTCATCAAGATTCAGTAGAACTTTGTTTTTAGGGGAAAGGTTTTTAAAATTGTACCATTCGTCGAAACGATTCCAACGCTTTGGTAAAAACTTAGTTGTTGAGTGATCGTGATCGACACATACTAAGTCAGCTTTTTGCTGATGTGGGTGACTCGCGAATTGACCACCGACTAAACGTGTATACCAAGGCCAATCATACTCTGTATCTGTGGCAGCGTGTATACCGACAAAACCACCACCACTTTGGATGTAGTTTTCAAAAGCTTTTTGCTGCTCTTCATTTAGTATGTTTCCCGTCGTTGAAAGAAAGATAACGACTTTGTATTTCATAAGATTTTCGAAAGTAAACGTCGCCGCATCTTCCGAATGATCTACTGAAAAACCATTTTTAGCTCCCAGCTCTTTAAGAGCCTTTACACCAGTTGGAATCGACTTATGCCTAAAACCTGCCGTTTTTGAAAAAACAAACGCTTTATAATCTTCAGCTACCACACTTACGCTGAAAAGGAACATCCATAACACCACATATCTCATATATGCAAACACCTTATTTTATTACAACAACTTGATCAGGCTAATTGAATAGCATCAACCACACGAAACATTACACACCGCTTACGCAAAAGTACTACTTTTTGACAAAATAATACAAAAACATGCTCAATAGCACATAATACTATTGTCCTGAAACACTCAAATTAATCGCCAAAAAAGGCCACTTCTCAAAGAAGCAGCCTAAATTTTAATCAATTTTGTGGAAACTTACTTTTTCTTACCCTGTAGGAAAGAGATAAGCGAAGCAAACTCTTCAAGACTCAAGCCGTTGACAAGGCCTGGAGGCATCATTGAAGTATGAAGTTCTTTTCTATCCTTGATCTTTGCTGCAGGTATTTCAAAGATCTGACCAGTTATATTTCTTAACTCGATTCCCTCTGGTCTCTCTTTCGAAATGAAACCTTGGTAAACCTGACCTTCTTTGGTCGTGATCATGTGAGTTGCAAAACCCTGTGAGATGGTGTCATTTGGCTTAAGGATAGCCATCGCCATTTGCGATCTATCAAGAATAGCGCCGATCTGACCAAGGTGTGGACCTTTTAGTGGATCCCCCGCATTGATGCTGTGACAAGCGACACAACCCGAGCGGTTATAAATGGACAGGCCTTTTTTAGCATCTCCTTTTATTTTACCAAGAGCGATGATCACATCTTCAACGGCCATCTTACCGATCTGACCTTTTTTAGCCATGATCTTCTTAAGGTCAACACCTGAGCTTTTCACCTTCGTCTCAGCTTTTGCAGACTTATTATCGAAATCAACTCTATTGTACTCAAGAGTATAAGTCACAAAGTCTTTTAGCTCTGGATTACTCATAGCACTTTGAACTGCAGTTTTTATCGCCGCAGATGCTTCCCAAGTTTCAGTGTAGTAATAAGGGCCTCTTGTATCTGGGCGCGTTCCCCACCACCAAGAGCCATCATAAAACTTCTCTTTATTATAAAGACGAATAAGAACCGCAAGAATCCTCTTCTTCATTTCTAAGTCTGCATTTCCAAGTTTCTTTATAAGACCTTCAACCAATTGTGGATTATGCATCTTCCTCATTGCTCGCAGAGACAAGTGTTTACTGTCCTTATCAAGTGCGGCTAATAAAGGAGAAACTTCACCAAGATCAGTCAATGACTTTGACGCAACATGAGAAAGCATAACGGAAGAGTTTGGCGTTGCATGCGGTCCCTCTTCAATCTTATTTTTATCGTAAGGTTCATCTGCCCAAACTTCAAAAGTAACAGTTCCTTTATTTGATGTAGATGCTATACCTCCCGTAGCTTCAAACTTGTCGTAAGTTCCATCGAGTTCATAGCTGATCACACTTCTTGAGTGTGTGCCTATACCAAAAGTAAACTTCTGACCACCTTTTGCTTTGAGAGCTCCACCAGCTACAGATTGATTAACAACTGCTTTTTTCCAACCCGAAGTTACTTTCTTCCACTTAATATCCGTTAATTTTGTTCTTGTATTCCCTTTAACTAAAGTCGGTTCAAACCAAGCTGCATGATCATGCCCCGTTCCATCTTTGCCACCTTCAACAACCAAGTAGAGCTTCTTTAAGCCTTTAATTGGAACACTTATCTTTTCAACTTTACTCTTCGTGACTTGTTTACTTTTAAAGATGGCTTCGTAATCTTCCTTCACTTCGCCAACTCGAAACTCGTCAGCTTTCATAGCGACTTTCGCAAGTAAAGCTTCAGCACCTTCTTTCTTACCAAGACGACCTAGTGCGACCGCTGCAGCCACCTGCACTCTTGGATTTGTGTCACTCAATGCTTTCGCAAATGGAGCAACTGGTACAGATTCATTTTGAGACTTTATATCTGCTGCTGCACGTAGAACCCATTCGGAAACTTGAGGGTCTGCTGCCAATTTAACTAACTCTGCAGTCGCTTTCGCTCCTAGGTATTGTTTGTAAGTGAAAATCGCTGTAATACGAGCATCAAGTGAAACTGATTTATCTTGAGCAACGGTAAGTATAACTGATGCGTCATTCGTCTGACCTGTTTCTTTACGTCTTAAAAACTCTTGCTGAGTATAAAGTCTCTTTGTGTAGCTCGCCGACTTCATAGAAGCTGCTAAGTCTTTAGCACTTAACTTCTGAAGGTCTGGAAAAGCTTCGTACTGCCAATCTTTTGGTGTAACACGAACGACAAAACCATTTGGTCCACCTGAGAAGCCATTACCAATCCAACTGCCTATGTACATGCGTCCAGAGCCATCGACATCCATATCGGTAATCTTACTTACATGAATAAATCTCTCTTCAGTTTGAGTAAATGAAGCACCATCAGGTTTGACGCGATGGATATAAAGTTGGTTACGCCCCCAGTCACACATCATTGGAGTATTATTGTACTTCTCTGGCCAACTGGGTTCCTGAAAGAACTCTGCGCCTGTTCCTGAACCACCACCGACATCAACAAGAGCTGGGATTATTTCTTCTGTAAACCTCTTAAACAAGATTGGGTAACCGTACTCTCCTGACTGAACATTGTGAATGAAACGCATGTTCCAACCACCACCGTCATTTGTGTTACCACGAGTGAAGATATTTAATTTCGGATCTACTGCGACATCATAGATATTTCTAAGGCCATGAGTATAAACTTCCATCTCAGTTCCATCTGGACGAACGCGAACTATACCGCCACCAAGCATCGTCATTTCACGACCATCTATAGCCTTAGCCTTGGTGAAACCGAAGTCACCAACGGCGATATAAATCCAACCGTCTATCCCGAGCTGAATACCATTTGTCGTATGGTCTGCACCACGAGCTTTGTTATGCTTCGGCACAGAGATATTTGTTATCAAACGAGTTGGCTCGCTATCCGCAACGCCGTCATTATCAGCATCTGTATACACAGAAAGATGTGGCGGATGTAAAACCCAAAGCTTATTATTCGCCCAAATCATTCCTCGTGGATTATCGACTTTACAAAACAAAGTCTGTTCATCCGCGACACCGTCATTATCTTTATCGATAAGACGAATAATTTTTCCCTTATCAGGATTTTTACCAAGGGAACCGTTTTGATCAACACCAACAAAAACTTCGCCTGTTGGAGCAACTGTTAAACACGCCGGACAAGGCGCTTTCGTATTATTTGCAAACTCGGTATACTCGAGGTCTGCTGGCAATTTCACATGCCCTTCTATTTTCTGAACTTGAGCCTGAAGAAGAGAGGAACTCCCCAACAAAGCAGCTGCAATTAAACTAAATTTCTTAATTCTCATAACCTTACTCCTATTAGAAACCAAACTCCCGAACAACACATTTACTCAGGTAGCTTCTCAACAACACAACTTACAAATGCACAAAAGTGCCCCTAAACCTATCGACTGCTGAGACTATGGGCTTGTAAGTTTTCTTCTAACTCTGGCATTTTTGCCCACAAAACCATAAATTCTCATTTTTTGCTTCTTACTCTTGATTATTAACACCGTTGCCAATACATCTTTAATCATAAAACAATTAAAGGCACTATTTATGACCAGCCGGCAACAACTTTTTTTATTTTTTCTCTTATCGACCTTTTTAACTTTTGCTCAAGACTACAAAGACATACCTCGAAAAGTGCCTCCAAAAGGTATTTCAATTGACCAAACAAAAGCCAAAAGTATCAAAGACAAGATAACAAAACTTAAGCAACATATTACAAAACTCTCTTCTCAGGAAAAAGCTGAAGTAGACGTTTTCGTCAAAGCTCTCGACTTTGCTTTTCTAAACAATGAGTTCTACAAAAAAGGCAAAGACCTTCAAAAAGCTGAAAAGCTCGTCGAAGAAGCTCTAAAAAGACTCCAAGCCTTGAAAGATAAAAAGACTCCTTGGCAAATCTCTTCTGGTAAAACTGTTCGCGCTTTCTATTCTCAAATTGACAACTCCCCACAGCCATACATTTTGGAAATACCTAAAGATCTCGATCTCTCAAAACCGCAATCACTCATTATCTGGCTACACGGTAGAGGTGACAAAGTCACAGACATGCACTTCATGGCAAATGGCCTTAATAATAAACTTAAGTTTCCAGAACAAAAAGCCATAACAGTCCACCCTCTTGGCCGTCAGTGTATTGGTTATAAGTCTGCCGGTGAAACTGACGTTCTTGAAGTTATAAAGCATGTCAGCGAGAAGTATAAGATCGATGAAAACCGTATAGCACTCATGGGGTTTTCTATGGGCGGTGCTGGTGCTTGGCACTTAGGCGCTCACTATGCAGAAAAGTGGGCTATCGTTCATCCTGGAGCAGGCTTTGCTGAAACTAAAGAATATAACAAACTAAAAAAAGAAGATTACCCTGCTTGGTACGAACAAAAGCTGTGGGGACTTTACGATATACCTGGCTATGCTAGAAACTTTCTAAATGTTCCGCTCATTGCCTATAGTGGCGAAGTCGACAAGCAAATCCAAGCAGCTCAGGTTATGGAAAAAGCTCTTAAAAAACATGGCCATATTCTCAATCATGTTATAGGCCCAAAGATGGGACACAAGTACGATCCCAAGTCTATGAAAACTATTCTTAAAACGGTGGACAAAGCCTTAAAAAATGGCCGCAACCCTTTCCCTCATAAAGTTTATCTACAAACACAAACCTTGCGTTACCCTTCTATGCACTGGCTAACTATTGAAGGTCTCGATGAACACTGGAGTGACAGCCGAGTCAATGCCGAGCTTAAAACTCCAATGCAGTTAGTAGTCAACACAAAAAATATTTCAAAATTAACTGTAAACCTACCTTGGCCAGACAAAAAATCATTTGCCCCTGGTTTTGAGCTCATCATCGACGGTGCGTCAATAAAGCTAGCGAAGAATCAAACCACTATCAAGCTTTCTAAACAAGCAAGCTGGCTTTTAGTTGATGATCACTCAAAAGAACTTCGTAAGAAGCCTTATCTCCAAGGGCCAATATATGATGCCTTTCAAACACCTTTTTTAGTGGTTACACCGAGTGGTACTAGCTCAAATATTAAAATTGACCAATGGGCTGACTTTGAGATAAAACACTTAGTGAAAAGATGGCGTGAACTCTTTAGGGGAAATATCCGCATCAAAAAAGATTCTGAAGTCACTGAAGCCGACATTAAACAATACAACCTAATCCTCTGGGGAAGTCCTGAGTCTAACTCAATTATGAAGCGAGTTATTTCTAAAACGCCTATCTCTTGGAATAAAGCCTCCCTAAAAGTCGACGGTAAAGAATACTCGACAGACAAGAACCTCCCAGCTTTTATCTATCCGAATCCAGAGAACCCAAAAAAATATATAGTCATCAATAGCGATCCGACCTTTAGAGAGAATCACGACAGAACAAACTCTCTACAAAACCCAAAGCTTCCAGACTGGGTTGTCTTCGATATATCGCAGATACCCGATGGCAACTCTGCCGGCAAAATAGTTGATGCAAACTTCTTCGATGAAAATTGGCAGTTTAAGAAATAGGTTGGAAATGGAAATTGACCTAAGAACTATTTTTAAATCAATCTTTTTTTTATAGAATAGCTTTATCTGACTAAACTAGCGTCAGTTATTTAATCTGTAGATAAAGGAGTTCCAACTTGGATTTAAATAAGTTGACCAATGGTAGATATGGACAATTTCTATACAACGTTCATGATAAAATTATTGGTAGAGCGTTGGAAGCTTATGGTGAATGGGCTCAAGATGAACTAGACCTACTTAAGCACTTCATCAAACCTGGTGACACTGTCATAGACCTTGGAGCAAATATAGGCACTCACTCTATTGCTTTTGCTAATTTTGTTGGTACTACAGGCAAAGTTATTGCTTTTGAGCCACAGCGAATCATCTATCAGTGCCTTTCTGCAAATATAGCCTTAAATAGCTTAATGAATGTTTGGGCTCACCCATATGGTGTAAGTGATGAACCTAGCCTCATACGCATGCCACAGGTTGATTACACCTCTGAACAAAACTTTGGTTCTATTTCTCTAAGAGAAACTGGTAACGGAGAAGAAGTTCCAATTGTTCGTTTAGATGACTTCTGCCAAGAAAGCTGCAGCCTAATAAAAATGGATGTAGAGGGAATGGAAATAGCAGCCTTAAAAGGAGCGGAAAGGTTAATAAACAAATATAAACCCATTCTATACACTGAGAACAATAACAATGATCGTTCTGCTGAATTAATTAAATATATAGAAAGTTTAGGTTATAATATCTACTGGCACCTATCTCCTTTTTTCAACGCTAAGAACTTTAAGAACAAACCAGAGAATATTTTTGGAAATATCATGGATATAAACCTTCTCTGCAGTATGAATCAAGTCAACGGTTCAAGTAATTGCTTTTTCCCTGCGACTGCAGAAATAAACACCCCAGAGTTAGCGTTCCAAAAGTTTCAGGCGACTTTAAAAACTTAATGCGTTGCCCCTGAGATACTCTATATTTCGAATAATGCTCTATGAAAGGATCCATAACACCTAACGTACTTATCACATAGATACGAACTAAATAAAGGTTAAGCATGCGCATACTTCTCATACTATTCTTAAGTGCAATTAACTTTTCTGAAGCCGAAGAATTGCCAAATATCATCTATATACTCGCCGACGATTTAGGGTATGCAGAAGTTGGGATATATGGTCAAGAGAAAATCAAAACACCACATATAGACCAACTTGCCAAAGATGGTATGAAGTTTACTCAACACTACTCGCGGCCATAGCGTGCCAGTCCTTCTTGTTAATGTTTACAAGTGCTAATTAGACAAAAAGGTAGTGTGCAGTGTATTTTTTATTAGAATCACCACTTTGTACACTTGATTAATCATAAAATATTTGGCAGCTACATAAGACTTGCTGAATAATTTATTCAGTGTTTTAAACCTTTATCAATCACTTATCCAATCTCATCAATTCGCTTTAACTTTCTCGTCTTAAAATATTGTATCCATATAATAATAGTGTGCCAAATAGCCTCGGTCAGCTTCTTTTCTAA
>JAJPOQ010000041.1 GCA_021232515.1 Lentisphaeraceae bacterium | reverse complement strand
TTCTGATAGACTACACCAAAGAGACGTTGTAATTTCGTGTTGCATTTAGGTCCTCATATTTTTATTGTCCAAGATAAAATATGGCCTAAATGCACTTCTTCATTATTATCCGTTTATCACAGAACTTGAGACATTACCAATACTTTAACTTTAAAGTAAACTTCTGGCGCAACTCCGGTGATTCATAATTATTAAATAGCTCGTCGACTATAGCTTTAGCAGAGTCTTCATCTCTCTTATAAAGAAGGTCCAATTGATCAAGTAGTCTTTTTGCCTGAGCTTGCTTATCTTTATCTAAATTGGCTTGTTCTTGGATCTTTTTCATTTCGGCAAGGGCAGCCTGCTTTGCATTGAAAGCTTGTAGCTCTGTGGCGTCTAGCCATTCTCCGTTTATTTCGGTTAAGCCTTTAGCCTTCTGTGATCTAATAAAATCCTCTCTCAATAACTCATCCAACTGCCTAGATAATACAAATAGCTTCTTCGTAGCTATGAGGTAAGCTCTATCTTTGTCGTGAGATCTACGTGAGCCGTTGCACTTACCACACTTACCTGGGACAGCCTTTGCCCCTTGACAATATGTACAAAAGCTAGTGCCTTTACACACCTTACAATCCATCAATATATCACCAAACTCAGGAGACTTAACTCTGTACTTCCCTTCTTTACACAAGGAGTTACTGCAATCACCAGTTGCTTTACAGTTTAGACAGTCTCTTCTTCCTATGCCAGATGCGTCACAATCGATACAAGGGCCAATCAAGAAGGCTGAGTCTTTATACTCTATTGCTGTTGATTTAGGATTAATTGCTAAAACCTTCTTGAGGGAGGTTTCATGGAGGGACTTACTCACAAAAACCCAGCTTGCTAATAGGTTTACTGTATGAACTTGTTCTCGGGTATTTGCACTTAGTAAAGAAACATCTGCGTCTTTAAAAAGCTTGAAAGCTTTTTGAAAGTTGGTCTGGGAAACCACTAGTAGCTTTATCGACTCTCTCAGCTCTTTTGCTTGAGATAGTTTATCCGCTAAAATTGGTGTAGCTAAAAAGGCTAAAAATATGAATAAAATAATACGCAATGACAGACCCTAAATACTTAGTAGCTAAATATAACTACGGGACCTGTTTTGTAAATACTATATGAACTAAAGTCCTATAGACCGTTTGCCTAATTTTTTGAGTTTACGCGAAAGTTGTTGGTCGCCTTTGATTTGCAGAGCTTTTTTATAGGTCACTATCGCGTCATCTACAGAGCCTTTTACTTCATATTTTTGTCCGTCGCGTATCAAACGGCAATAACTTAAACTGGAGCGCAGCTTTTCTATTTTGGAAAAATATGGGTTCTTTTTAAGATAAACTTCTATCTCAACGATAAACTGCTCTGACTTATCTGCTGTGGTAGCCTCTACTGCTGCAAGCAAATTCAAACCTTCTTCCTCAAGACTTTTTACTGCAGCTAATTTTCTGGCTAATTCTGCATCTTTCTCTGCAAAGTCTCTAGCCAGTTCCTCTTTCTTTCTCTTAAGCTCTAGTTCATCTTTTGTATACCAAGCCCCATCAACTTCGACTAATCCCTTGGCGAGCTTCCCTTGCTTTTCTGACTCAACTTTAACTGTCTGTATGTCTGCGACTAAAGTTGTTATCATCCCCTCATATTTAGCAAGAGCTATCCTTGCATTATATTTATAGCCTTTACCTCTACAAGGAGTGCACTTTGCCATTCGTTTACCTGCTTCACAACCATTACAGATACCTGAGGCTGAGCATGTTGAACAATCCTTCTTTACACTAGTAAACTTACCGTCGATATACTCAAAGCCATCATATTGTCCATCTACACATTTTACATTCTTACACTTGCCTGTCCCTTTACATTTTGAACAATTTCTCTCGCTGGTTTTACTGCCATCACACTTTTTACAAGCATCGCTTAGGTTTTTAAGACTGAGTTCAGAAGCAAGAATGGATTTTGGATAATTTTTCTTAAGTTTAGAGGTATAGATTTTGTAGTTACCGAGATCTTTATGAAGCCTTGCGCCTAGCACACCAAGAACATAGATACTCTCTTGGATTTTTCCCTTATCCAATGCTTTAGATGAGTTTAAAAGACTCAAATATAAGGATTTACTTTTTACACTATCTGATAAAGCAGATGATAACTTATCCACTTTATCCAAATTTTTATCAGCCCAAGATTGTTGCCCTACTCCAAATAAAATTACTAAACTTAACAAAAGTCGCATTTCTATCTCCGTAGTGATCTATGTACTTACAGAAGAAGATTTGAGGAGCAAAAGCAAGTTTTTATCTCAAATTCTGTAAAAAGTACTATTCACCAGGACTTATAGATCTTACAGGAAAAACGATCTATAAGTATTTTAACTCTTTTCTCTTTTATTAAATAAGATTTTCTTATATTATATGAAGAGCAAAATTGAGCATATTTATATGAAAGATAGTGATAAAGCACGAGAAATATTTGAATCCATGAAGCAAGGACTCGGCAAGTTTTACAAAGCCGCCAAGTCTGAAGCCGAAAATGGTCAAAATGAACTCGTACGCGAAATAGACCAGATCTATAAACTCAAAGAAGAGTCTAAAAGATACATTCAGTCACGCATTCATGCTCAGGGTGGGATGAAAACTATCATACGTTCAACTGATAGATTGACCCATAGACAAATCGCTATTGCCAAAATTAAATCATCCAACTACAGCGCAAAAGAGCTCAAAACTTTTCTTCATGAAGCTCGGATCCTTGCAAGACTAAGTCATCCAAACATTGTTCCTCTTCATGATATAGGTGTTGACTCAAATGAGCACCCATATTTTACAATGAAGCTACTAAGTGGTGAATCTCTTGGCTGTATTATTGATAAATTGGCGTTAAATGATGAAGCCTATCTCAAAAAATATACCCTGCATAGACTCTTGGATATATTCCTCAAAGTTTGTGACGCGGTCTCTTTTGCCCATTCAAGAAATATTGTCCATCGAGACCTAAAGCCCGATAATATACAAGTAAGCGACTATGGTGAAGTCCTTCTTTGTGACTGGGGCTTAGCCAAAGATATAAACCTGCCGAATCAAAGTACAGAAGAAATAAAGATCTCTGAGATACTAGATCGCCAAACTTTAAATGGAACTCTCAAAGGTACACCCGGTTATATGGCCCCAGAACAAGTTGAGAATTCTTTTGGCGAAATAACCGAACAAACAGATATCTATGCACTCGGCTGCATACTTTATACCATACTGACTTACAAAAAGCCCATCGATTGCGATAGTATCGATACTTTAGTGGAACAAACAGTCAAAGGTGTCTTTATCGCCCCATCAATAAGAATTAGCGGTAAAGTTCCGGTTGCCATGGAAGCAGTTACCATGAAAGCCATGTCGACAAACCCTGAAGAACGCTACCAAAATGCAGATGATATAGCTGATGAAGTCAAATCTTACTTAGACGGCTTTGCTACAGACGCCCAAAATGCGAGCTTCACTACTCAAGCTTATCTTCTATTCAATAGACATAAAAACATTTGCTTAGCCATAGCAGCATCAATTCTTCTTATCTCTGTGACAATCACTTACTCAGTATTTAAAATAAAAGATAGTGAATTAGCGGCTCTCTCTGCGATGAAGTCTGCGCAAGCTTTGAAGATGGAAAAAGATAAGCTTGGGAAACTATTAGCTCCCGAGTATTTAGGAAAAGCTCAAGCTTCAATGAAGCAATACGCCTTTGCATTGGCACTAAAGCAAGTAAGCCTAGCTACCGACTTAGATGACACTCTCCAACGAGCTTGGGACTTAAAAGGATTGCTACTGCTTGGCAAACATCAATTTAAAGATGCCGCTAAAGCACTGGAAAAAGGTTCTCACTCAAAACATACTCCTCGACTAGCCAAGATTGCCTACAGTTATAAAAGTGCCAATATAGAGAACAGCCATAAAATCATCAATGCTTTAAAGACAAATGGCGGTGCTTCTATCATTCCTTTCTTCATGAAAGAATTGTACATTAAACTCTCACTACCTGACAAAGCTTTAGCATTAGAGAAAACATATAAATCCTTTCATAACTACTCTGGTGCACCGAAGCTTCTTTATAGCCCAGACCTAAAAAGCTTAACTTTAACGGCGGCAAGAAACTGGAAAGTAAAAAACATTGATTACCTCTATGGTCTTCCGCTGGAAGAGTTAAGTCTACAAAGGGCTCAGATCAAAAACCTCAAAGCTTTGCAAGGCATGAATCTCAAGAAAATAGATTTATCCAGATCAAGCGTTATTGACCTTAGTCCACTTGAACTCATGCCTGTAGAACATCTAGATATAAACCGCAGTCGAATTGTCGATTTAACTTCGGTTAAAAAGATGCCTCTAAAATCTATAAATATAGCAAAAACTAAGATCAAAGTGCTTACACCATTATTAGAAATAGACAGCCTAGAAACGGTCACTATTTCAGCTTCATTCCAAGATCGCCAAGGAATAATTGAGCTCTTAGAAAAAAAAGGCGTCAAAATTTTAAAAGTGGATTTATAAAATGAGTATTACATTAAGGCAGTTAGAAGTTTTTGTTGCCGTGGCTAGGTGTGGAAGTGTTAGTAACGCAGCCACCGAACTTTTTCTTTCTCAACCAGCGGCAAGTATGGCATTGGCCGAACTTGAAAAAGTTCTAGGCGACAAGTTCTTTGACCGTAAAGGAAGAAAGCTTCATTTAAATGAGAAAGGTCGTGCTCTTTTACCCCTCTCTGTGGATACCCTTAACCGTGTTGATGAAATAGAGAGTAAATTCAGTAGAAAGAGCTCAACTCATGCTGGAGTTTTTAAACTTGGGTGCAGTACAACGATTGGTAGTTATGTCGTTCCGCCACTTTTAGATTTATTTATCAAAGAATTCCCTGAGATAGAAGTCTCAATGAATGTACAAAATTCTGGTTTAATTATCGATAAAATACTAAACTTCGAACTAGATATGGCAATCATAGAAGGTAATTGTCATAATCCTGATATAGAAGTTATACCCTGGCGAAAAGATCGCCTTGCTGTTTTTTGTTCGCCAAAGCATCCATTGGCTGACAAAGGAGTGATCACTGCAGAAGACATAAATAACTCTAAATGGATTCTTCGAGAGTCTGGATCTGGAAGTCGAGAAATATTTGAAAATGCTTTGAGTGGAAAAATAAATAACCTTTCTGTTGCTCTAGAGCTAGGAAATACTGAAGCCATAAAAAGTGCTATTGAGTCAGGAATAGGTATAAGCTGTCTGTCCATATACTCCATTGAAAAAGCTATAAGACAAAAGGATCTAGTTGAACTAAAAACACCATTCTTAGACCTAAGCCGTTTTTATTATATTTTAATTCACAAAAAGAAGTATAAGAACCAATTATTAACGTCCTGTTTAGATTTCTGGCAAGAATATTCAACCATAAAGGCATAAGTAATTCCTTCATTTCATCACAAAAATAGCGCATTCACTAACTCTGAATTAAAACTTGACCAAGTCTTAACAAAACAAGATGTGAACTTCTGCAAACCAATCGCTATACTCTGTACCATCATGAAGTTTAACTAATTGCTTCACTTATAAATTTGAAATTATTAAAGAGGTAAACATGCTCATCCGCAAACTAAGTTCAATTGCTGCACTATGTGGCTTTTTAACAATGTCTTCTTCTGTATCGGCAGAGGATCTAACGGTTAAAGAAATGCTGATTAAACAACAACAGCAAATTGAAGCTCTACAGAACAAGATTGCTAAACAAGAAACTGTTCATAACGAAGCTTTAACTCACTACATCAAAAATGAAGTGAACCGTGCTCTAAAAGATCATAGCGGAAGTATTTTAACTCTCGGTAGTAACATCGAAAACTTAACTATCAAAGGTGATCTTAGGGTTCGTTATGAAGATACAAACTTCGATAATGGCGAGAACCGCGACCGTTTTAGACAACGTATGAGACTAGGTTTCAAGTGGCTAAATAAACAGGGTTGGGAAATGGGGGTAGGTGTTGTTACTGGCGGACCTAGTGCTACTTCAGCGAATGCAACTTACTCTAATAATGCACCTTTTGAGTCTGCTGACCTTCGTGTAGATTATGCTTACGCCAAACATACACTAGATAACGGTATGATCGTAACAATTGGTCAAATGAAAAACCCGTTCGTAAATGCTGGTATCATTTGGGATACAGATATTAGACCTGTCGGTGTAGCACTACAAGATTCTTATGATAGTGGCTTCTTCTACGCACTTGGTGGATTTCAAGTTAGTGAAAATGGTAAAAACAGTACAGATGCACAGTTAGGTGGAGCCCAAGTTGGTTACAAAGATGAAACTATCACGGCAGCTGTTTCATACTTTCACTTTAACCACACTACATCTGACGACCCAGACCTAGTTGGTGATCCTACTGGTAAAGATAATGTCCAAGCTGCATCAGCTTACCTTGCTCTAAACGGTAAAACTGATTTATTTAGCTATAAGATTTTTGGCGAAATCACTAAAAACCTCGGTGCTGACGGAGGTAATGCTCAAGCTGGTTCAAGCATTCCAGAAGACCAAGATATGGGATGGGTTCTCGGTGCAGAGGCAACTTATGATAGATTTAGACTTCAATATACTTTTGCTCATCAAGAAGGTGATGCATTTGTAGGAGCATTAACAGATGCCGCTTTAGGTAACTCTATCACAAGTAGTAAAAACTCAAACAACGTAGAGGGTCACGTCATAGCACTAACTTATAGAGTTAGCAAGAACTTCTCAATAAACACCAAATTAATTCTAGCTGAAGCTATCCGAGATGCTGGTGGTAATGCAGATGATGGTCAAGTATATCGCTTTGATTGTCTATACAAGTTCTAATATAGTCTTATATAGTTGAGTACTAATTGTAAAAAAGCCGACTTATTTTTAAGTCGGCTTTTTTGTATTCAAACCTGCATTTAGCCCATCTAATATAGTAGCCAATAAATAACTCATATCATATTTAGGATCTACTGAATAACTCATATCATAGAGTTTATCAGTCAATGTCCTCCGTCAGGACCGGAGGCTTGGAATAGGAACTGCTCAAAGCGGTTAATGAATTAAAATTTCAAGAAATAAGTCTACTTGCTTGTAATCATCTTTCTTTTTATCATTTCTCTCTTGGTTTCTTATGTAGCTTCTAACCATTTCTTCATCATGACCAACTGTTATAACAAAATATACTCGAGCCCAAAAGCCTTCTCCAGAGAAGTGCTTCTTCTTACATCTGAAGTTATGAGCAATATAGGTCGCAGTTTTTGCCTTTAACGTAACCTAAAAATTAACTAACACTCAGTTTGGGAGGAATTGAAATAAGCATATGAACATGGTCAAGTATAATATGACCTTCTTCTATTTTACAGTATTTTTGACGAACCAATTCGTGAAATATAGTGCCTAACTCTTTACGCAGAGCTCGAAATAGCGCTTTTTATACGATACTTGGGTATGAATACAACATGATATTCACAATCCCATTTAATGTGATTTAAACTTTTGTATTCTGTCATGGACTTCTGCTTACATGATAATTTGGCGGTTCACTTAAAGGACTTTAACTGAATGCCGCAAAAGTTAAACTTGGGGAGTCGAGCCGGCAAACCCGGGGGGTTCTTTGGCAGTAATATATGGCTTACCTCTGTAACTGCCTCATATACGATTCGTGTTCGTAAAGCCAGTGCTTTACTTACTGCTCCCTTAAAGTTCATCCTCACTAATGACACCCTTACAGCTCTACTTATCATTTCCATTATTGAACCCGATGAACTACTTTCACTACAAAGTCTTTAAGACACCAACACGTAACTAGAACTATTCATGAATAGCATCACGCGCCATGCTCGGCGCACAACAAAAAAAGCTCCCCTAAATTGAGCAGGAGCTTTTTACTTAAAGTATAAGAAGATCTAACTTAATTTCTTCTTAAGCATTGGAATAACCATTGGTGCTGCAGCTTTACCTTTGGAAGCTCTCATAACTTGTCCCATAAGGAACTGTATGGCATTTTGCTTACCTTCTTTGTATTCTGCAACGGCTTTAGGGTTATTTGCTATAGCTTCATCAACCCAAGCTTCTAATGCACCTGTATCGAGCTCAACTATCATACCTTTAGCTTCGGCTATCTTTTCAACGTCACCACCCTCTTCCATAAGAATTGGCAGTAGCTTAGCATAGGCATTTTTTTGAATCTTATTCGCTTCAACAAGCTTCACCATTTGAACAAGGTGGTCTGGTTCAAGCTTAGTTTCATCAAGTGACTTTTCGCCATCTGACAATAGAGCATTAAGCTGATTCATCATGATATTTGCAACGGCTTTAGGCTTTTTAACCTTAGAGCCAGCTGCTAAGAAAAAGTCGGCTGTACTCTTATCTAAAGTAAGAACATGTGCGTCGTACTCAGTAATCTTGAACTCATTAACAAACTTTTCACGGTATGCTTTAGGAGGCATAGGCATTTCAGCTTTGAAAGCGTCGATTTGTGCATCGGTCAGAACGACTGGAGGAAGATCCGGCTCAGGGAAGTAGCGATAATCGTCTGCTGTTTCCTTGATACGCATAACAACTGTTTCTCCACGTGCATCATTCCATCGACGTGTTTCCTGGTCTGGCAACTTACCGTCTTCGCCATTTGGGCCAGTTCCCTCAAGGTCATCAAGTATTTCTGTTTGACGCTCAATTTCATGGTTAATAGATAACCAGATATGACGAGTTGAGTTAAGATTTTTAATTTCAATCTTAGTGCCGAATGGAGTCCCTGGCTTGTGAAGTGAAATATTTACATCACAACGGAATTGGCCTTTTTCTTGATCACAATCAGAAATACCACCAAATCTCATAATCTGCTGTAGAGACTGAACATAAGCATAAGCTTCATCTGCACTATGCATCTGTGGCATAGAAACAGTTTCCAAAAGAGGAACACCAGCACGGTTATAATCAACTGTAGAGTGGCTACCACTGTAGTGAACAGATTTACCGACGTCTTCTTCTAAGTGAATACGCTCCATGCCAATATCGCGTGGCTCAATCATTTCTCCTGAAAGACCTTTACCACCAATTGGAATTTTCCCATTTGCACAGAAAGGCAAGTCAAATTGAGTAATCTGGTAATTTTTTGGTTGATCTGGATAGAAGTAAGACTTTCTATCAAACTTAGAATATCTCGCGATATCTGAGTCGGTCATTAAACCAGCTTTTACTATTTGATGAATAGCTTCGCGGTTAACTACAGGTAATACTCCTGGGTGACCAAGACAAATAGGGCAAACGCTTGAGTTCGAAGGAGCACCAAAAGAGTTTTTGCATGAACAGAACACTTTTGATTCAGTTTTTGCCTGAACGTGTATTTCCAAGCCAATTATAACTTCATATTTAGACATGATTATAACTCCGCTTCTTCAAGTTTAAGGCCACTGTTTTGCTCATAGGCATAAGCTGCTTGAAGGAGCTTCTTTTCGCCAAGAGCCGGACCGATAATCTGTAAACCAACAGGCATTTTTTTACTATCTGTGCCACAAGGAACTGAGATACCGCAGATACCTGCTAAATTTACACTTGTAGTCAAAATATCGGCCAAGTACATCTTCATTGGATCATCTGTAGACTCACCCGACTTAAATGCAGTCTCTGGAGAAACAGGAGCAACAATAAGGTCACAAGTTTCAAAAACTTTTTCGAAATCTTGGCGAATAAGAGTACGCACTTGCTGAGCTTTATGGTAGAACTTGTGATCATCATAAGTACTCAAGACATATGTACCTAGCATGATACGACGCTGAACCTCTTTCCCAAAACCGCGACTACGAGTCTCATTGTAAAGTTGCATTATTTCAGGTTCATCTGAATTTGGATCTGTGTCTGTGAAACGGTTTCCGTAACGAATACCTTCAAAGCGCGCTAGGTTAGTTGATGCTTCTGCTGTTGCAATCACATAATAAGTAGCGATAGAGTATTTTGTATTTGGTAGAGAAACTGGAACGATTTCCGCCCCTAGTTCTTTTAGACGATCAATAGCAGCTTCAACGCTCACTTTGACATCTTCTTCCATACCTTCTACATCGAAGTACTCAGATGGGACACCAAGTTTAAGGCCTTTTATATCAGCACCATTTAGAGAAGCTTCAAAATCAGTGATCTTGCCTGGAATCGCTGTCGAGTCCATTTTGTCTTCGCCATTGATGATGTCAAGTATAAGAGCAGAGTCTTTTACATCTTTACTCATTGGTCCAATCTGATCTAGAGAAGAAGCAAAAGCAACTAAGCCAAAACGAGAAACCAAACCATAAGTTGGTTTTAAACCAACAATACCACAGAAAGATGCTGGTTGACGAATAGAACCGCCTGTGTCGGAACCAAGAGCTCCTAAAAATTCTTTTGATGCAACACCAGCAGCTGAACCACCAGATGAGCCACCAGGAACACAAGTTAAATCATGAGGGTTGCAAGTCTTTTTTATCTGACTCGTCTCTGTTGTCGAACCCATGGCAAACTCATCCATGTTTGCTCGACCGAAGATGATACAACCTGCGTCTTTAAGTTTCTTGACGACAGTTGAATCGTAAACATGTTCAAGGCCGTCGAGAATTTTTGATGAACAACGAGCTTCAACTCCTTCTTCAACAATGTTGTCTTTGATTGTGATAGGTAGACCGTCATAACGACCTAGAGCTTTACCTTCTGCACGGCGTGCGTCGGCGGCATCTGCGGCAGTTATTATTGCTTCATCATTGATTGAAACTAAGGCACCCACTTTTTCTTCAACTTCTTCAACTCTTGATAAAAGAGCTTCACAAAGTTCACGAGAAGTCACTTCTCCTGCTGCTAATTTGTCTGCAGCTTCATGGAGTTTTAGATCTATTAAACTCATTAGTCGTTATCCTCCAAAATGACAGGAACCTTATTTAAGTTGTCTTCACTATCCGGGAATGTAGCTGCTGCTCTTTCGGCTGGTAGTGACTTTCCTGCTTCATCTTCTCGAATGACATTTTCCATGGTAACAGCAAAGTTAGTCCCTTCGACTCCATCTAGATCTAGCTCAAGGATTTCACCGACCATTCCAAGAATGTCGTTCATTTCCTTTTTTAATGAAGGCACTTCATCTTTACTTAAGTGAAGCCTTGCAAGCTTCGCAAAGTGCTCAACGTCAAAATCCTGGCTCATTATTTTCTCCAGTTTATCTCTAAAAAATTAATGTAAAATAAATTGATGCAAACACATTAAACCTTATCCCTGATAAGGCAAGATTTTGCGAGATGAGATTAGCTATATATGACTCTGGCTTTTTATTGAAATATCAAAGCCGTATTCTCAGATATTATTGTCGTGAAACTTTATCTTCTGAATCAAGTAAAATAGTGACTGGACCGTCATTATGGATTTTCACTTTCATATCTGCACCAAACACACCTGTTTCAACTTTAACACCAAGTTCTTTACACTTTTCGATAAAAGATTCATACAGTGGTATGGCAACATCTGGGCGTGCTGAGTCTGTAAAACCTGGCCTCTTCCCTTTTCTAGTATCTGCATAAAGGGTGAATTGGGAAATAATAAGAAGCTCATAACCTCGATCCATTAAAGAATCGTTAAACTTCCCATCTGTATCGGTAAATACTCTCAAGCCGCTTAATTTGTCAACTAAGTACTGAACATCTTTTTCTGTATCGTCATGCTTAACTCCGAGCAAAATAACAAATCCATTTTGAATTTCGCCACGGAGTTCTCCTTCAATTTTTACACTTCCATAAGTGACTCTTTGAAGGAGAGCGCGCATTACTCTGAGTGATTCTCTGGATTATGATAAAGTCTATTTTTTGACCAATCGTGTATATCTTCCTCTATGGCTTTACGGTCTTTACCCGATAAAGACTTAATAAACTCATGATACAAACTGTAAAAAGCTTGCTGCATGACATTTAGGGATTCGATACGCTCTTCGAAACGAGCGATCTTATCCATCGCTTCACCGTCAGGAAGTTTAACTGACTTAAACATAAAGAAGTCTGCATCCAAAGTAAAGATCCATATTTCATCTCCTCTAACAAGTGAAACTCTTGCACTACGAAGCTTTTTACCAGAACGAATCGCTTGGTGAGCTTCTGGACTAAGAGTTGGTAGACCTTTACGAAGAACTGACTCATGAGAACCAATATTTTCAGAAACAAGGACTAAAGGTCCATCTATACCAACTGTAAACTCCCCTAGATCTGGAACTGTAAACTTAGCCGAGTCTGCCTCAACCTTATACCAAATCCAAGTTAAAAAGTCTCTGCCGAGCATTAACTCATCTGCAGCATTTAATTGGGTACCGGCAAAATCAATTGGATCAAACTGTACTGTGTTAGTCTCAAGGGCTCTCATGGCTTCACCTACTGGTGTCATAGGAACAGCTTCACAACCTGTAGTTTCAATGAATAGCTTTATAAGATTATCACTTTGCTTAACAGAGCTTGAGCCAATATAAAGTGTGCTTTCCTGACTATCATAAACGATCGGAACACCAGTAAATTGTGGCGGCATATACTTTAATAGCTGCTCTTCTACTTCTTCTTTTATCTCTTTCTTTTTCTTGCGGCTTATAGAACTTATTTTCTCAGCTTCCATAAGGGCAAGTTCACGTTGCATACACTCTGCATGCATGAGAGACTTAGGGATTTTTCTCACTGCACTTCTAAAATGAAGATGTAAGAAGTCGCCTACATAGGCTGTATCTGGATCAATTCTTCGTTCAAGTAAGTGACGTGCGACCCAACCAAGGTTTGGTGTATCACTAACTTTCTCTGGTAAACAAGCAGCTAAAGTCGAAAACTTTTCTAAGTGATCTTCTGGTAGATCTTCTAAAACTTTGTAGACATTAAAAGAAATGTTTCCGCTATCAAATGGCATAATGTTCCCTAGTGAGTTATTATCGATTACTTGGAATTTTGTGTCAGCTAAATGACACTTTCATAAATTGATTTCAAATAGATTTTAGGGCATATGATTAAAAAATACTTTCTTCTTTTGTTTATTTCTCTCCAACCGTTGATTCTGGCGGAAAATAACAACTTAAAAGTTTACTTCGACAATGAATGTGAAGACATAGTAATAGACGAAATAGCTAAGGCAAAGAAAAGAATTCGAGTGGCGATATTTACCTTCACTAGATTCTCGATTGCAAAAGCAATGATCAAAGCCAAAGCGAGGAAAGTCGACATTCAGATAATTGTTGATAAAAAACAAGCTGAGTCTGAATATGGGCAAAAGATCTTAAATCTTTTGAGAAAGCATAATATTGAAATCACCCTCTTCCCGACTGCAGAAAGAGTTCATATGCATCATAAGTTTTTGATTGTTGACTCAAGGTCAGTCATTACAGGTAGTTATAATTTTACTACAGCTGCTTCGAAGCACAATAGTGAAAACATCATTTCATTTAATGACGCAAACATTGCTCAACACTATGTAAAAGAATGGAATAAATTGAAGTTAAAGGCTCTACATTCGAAAAAAGAAAAACGCAGCCAAAATTGACTGCGTCTCTTCAACAAAAATAAATAGGTGATCTTCACATTTATGAAGACATAGTAAGCACTTCTTTGTAGGCTTCTAAAAGTTTATTTCGGACTTCTTTCATAAGTTGGAATGCGATATCCGCCTCTTCCATCTTCATGACAACATCCTGTATACTAGTAGACTCGCCTGACGCTAGTTGCTTAATTGATGTATCCGCTTCTTTTTGAGCGACATCTACATCTTGTATTAATTGACTGAGAACCTCATCAAATGCCGGAGCATTTTTATCGCCCGAAACTTCCTGAGTCTGCTGATGAAGTTTTTGCAGTTGCTCAAGCTGAGTCTGCAGCATCTCCGACTGTGGGTTTATTTCATTAATCATCGTCAAAAGCCTCTAATAGTTAATTAAATATACACTTTTTAGCCCTGGCCGCCAAGTTGTATTGTTTTTTCAGCCATTTTTTTGCTCTCTTTCATAAGAGTCAAGTTGGCTTCATAAGCTCTTGTTGCAGTCATCATATCCACCATTTCTTCTAACGGCGATATGTTTGGTTTGAGTAGCATACCGTTTTCATCGGCGTGTGGATGTGATGGATTAAATATCTCAATTGGTTGTTTGTTTGAAGCAACAACTTCTTTGACATTTACTCCGCCAAATGAATTGAAAGAATTTCTATTGAATTGGTCTTTTAAAACAGACTCAAAAACAACGACTTTTCTTTGATAAAGATTCTTACCATTTGGAGATGTTGTTTGTGCATTCGCAATATTATTCGCTGCAACTTCCATCCGCAATGTTTCCGCTCGAAGTCCAGAACTACTGATACTCGCGGCAGGTATTAATTCGTAACCCATAATATTTTACTCCTTTACCTGATTGCTGATTTAATGATGCCGACTCGAGACTTAAATGCTTTATTTACTAAGCTAAACATGACTCCGTTTTGTGACATCTCATTCATCTCACTAGTAATATTGACATTATTACCATCATTCCTTCTAGTACCTGAGTCATCTTCGACAACCTTACCTTCTAAGTTGTGTAAGTCTCTAAGGTTTCCTTCTGATAGAATCTGCTTCAATTCATTCTCAAAATCCAACTCCCTTCTGGTGTAGCCTGGAGTATTAGCATTTGCCAAGTTGTTCGCGATAACTTTCTGCCGACTTGATGATAGTTCCATCATCTTGCTCAGTAATGTAATTGAACTTTCGTCGCCTAACATTTTCTTCACCTCATTTATTTAATGAGCATATACTCATTTTTTATACCAGGTCCAAAAATCTCTCATTATCGTTACTTCATCCAGGAAATTTCTACCACTTCTGGAAGTTCTTTCCTACAACAGTCTTCTCTTCAATTAACCTAGAAGCTGTAGTACTTGTTGTGGTAGCTGATTCGCTTGTGCCAACATTGAGTTACCAACTTGTGTTAAAATCTGATACTTTGAAAACTGAGTTGTTTCAAATGCCATGTCTACGTCACGGATCTTACTTTCAGAAGCTCTTAAGTTGTCTTCATAAGAAAGTAGTGCTGACTTAGTTTGCTCAAGTCTATTTTGCTGAGCACCTAAACGAGCTCTTGCATTTGCAATAAAGTTAATTGCACGTGAAATCTTACCAATTGAGCCATCGGTCGCAACACTCATAGAACTACTATCAACTACTGAGCTCCATGTAACTGCAGCTCTAGTTGAACCAGTTGCAATGTTGCTTGAGTTGTATGTGTAAGAAACAGTTGTACCAATTGTCTCAGTATTTGTTACCTGAAGGTCGACTAATTGTAGGTCTACTGTTTGGTCTGTATCTGAACCAACCTGAACTTTAATCGTACCTGTCTCAACACCATCACCAGTTAGAACCGCGATACCATTACCACCACGGAATAAGTAAAGACCATTATATTTAGCTGCCGCAGTACTCTGTGAAGTAACACGTTTGATCTCATCTTGTAGCGCGGAGAATTCAATCTGTACATTGGCTCTATCTTCGGCAGTTTTAGTACCGTCATTTGCTTCGATAGCCAACTCACTCATTCTTGCTAGCATGTCATTCATTTTTTGAAGCCATGAGTCAGCTGTTTGTATAAGTGAAATAGAATTATCAACATTTGAACGAGCCATAGCAACGTTACGAGCCTGGCTACGCATCTTTTCACTGATACCAATCCCTGATGGATCGTCTGCCGCTCCCTTAACACCTGTTGCCAAGTTATTCATTGCCTTTTGCATCATCGTTGTATTTGATGAGTAGTTAGTCCACACATTAAATGCGGCGGAGTTATTAAATACCTGCATTCCCATTGTAGTGCTCCTAGTTTATTTTTGTTTTGAAGGTTGGTTTTGAAGATTCACCGATTGAGTTCCAGACGTTATATCTGAGCATTTCTGGTGAGGCGTCATTCATTATCACTTGTTCAGCAATCATTGTTTTGCTGTTTATTAAAAGTGGTGACATAAGATTTGCTGTTGTCGTATACATATCTCGACCAACAGACACAAGGCATAGAGTGATAAGATCATTGGGATCATCTACTCTAAGTTTCGTTAATGAATTTTGTAAAAGTTCAACACTGTATGAAGGTGTTAGTATGAATGGATCTACACAGACAAAAGAAACATTCGGATCAACAACTGAGTGCATGTATATGAAAGGTTTGAGCCTAGGCTCTTTACGGTAAGTAAATGTTTTATAATCCTCAAAAGCACTAAGGCCTGTAGGGAAGTTTATTTCTGACTCCAGAGTAACATCCAATTTATTGCCGAAGTCACTGTATTGATGACATGCACTGAGCATCAACGTTGTGGACTTTGTCTGTGTTATATTCATTTTGCATTCCTTCTAAAAGCGATTCGTTAAATTTTCTGCTTTTAGTTAATGCACCGAATATGCCAACGTTAATGCCAAGATATTACAATATTCACAAACTACTTAAAATAAACAATTTACATAATTTTAAGTCAACTACCAACATTATAAAATGGTCATGAAACGCTAGGCAATAATTTCCCTTTTAGGTAAAAAGAGACTTTTTTTCCTATCGATACAGGCAAACAATTCACCACAATAATTGCAAGCTGTATTTAGAATCATTATTATTTATGTATATAAAATCCATTATTGAGATAATCGTGAAAAACATAATTTTAGAATATGTAAAAAATTTAGAAAACCTACCAGCGTTCCCAGAAGTCTCGATGAGCATCATGAAAGTCCTTCAGGACGAGACAACAGGTTTAAATGAAGCAGTTGGTGTTATCAAGAGAGACCCTTCTCTGACAATGAGAATACTGAAAGTAGCAAACTCTGCTAAGTTTGGTGGAACTATGAAAGTTACGGCTCTTGAAGTTGCTGCTGGCCGGTTGGGAGTGAAAATGCTCCGTCAATTAGCCTTAGTTGACAGTGTAATGAACCTTTTTCCAGAGAGCAAATCTGGATATGACTCGCGCAGTTTCTGGGAACATAGCTTGTGTACGGCCTGTGTATCCGAGACACTTATAAAACGTCTTAAAGAGAATCCAAACTACTACTTACCTAAAGGTTTGGAGTGCTTTACTGCATCTTTAATCCATGGTGTAGGTATGCTTGTTTTACAACTTGGCTTCTCCAAATCTACTGCAAACATCGTCCAATATATGAAAGACGAAGGCCTGCCCCTATATGAAACCGAGATGCAATTAATCGGTATATCCAATCCAGAGTGCGGAGAAATACTTTGTGATTATTGGCAAATGCCAGAGCTAATCAAACTCGCTGTACGTTGGCACCTCACTCCTCAAGAAGCTCCGGAAGATGCCCGGTCTCTTTGTGAGCTTATATATATGTCAAAATATATAGCTCTACATCAAACAATAAATGAATCTGTATTTACCACAGATAGCCTAAAGTACTTCCCTGAAGTATTCCAAAAATATGGTTTAGATGGAATAAGTGAGGAAGAAATACAAAGTATAGCCAATAACTCATTGGAAAATTCACTGAGCATAATATAGTCCGGTAAACAATCACTACTGGAAAAACATGAGCATTTTAATACTTGGTAAAGGTTATGTCGGCAAAGCTTTATGTGAAGAATTTCCCGAAGCAACAGGTACAAGAAGAAAAGTAACTAATCCACAAACACCTTCATTTGATCTTGAGAATGAAATAACTTGGAAAAATATACCAAGTGCTGAAACAATTATATGGACCTTCCCGGCCTGCCCTGTCGAAAAAGTAGAGAAGTTTTATAATGAAAAGCTTCTTTCCTGTAAGAACCTTATTGTACTTGCCAGTACTTCTCGTTATGTCGTTAAGAGACAGAAACAAAGAATTGATGAAAATACAGATATCGATAAAACTCTGATAAGAGTTAAAGGCGAAGAGTATCTAAAGTCTCAAGGAGCAACAATACTTGCACTTGCTGGTATATATGGTCCAAACAGAGACCCTTATAGCTGGCTCACTAAAGGACTTATTCGCAACCCTAAAAAAATGCTCAATCTCATTCATTTAGATGATATAGTAAATATCATTAAGGTTTTAATTAAAAACCCTAAGCCAAACGAAATTTACAACCTCGCAGATGGCGAGGCGAAAAGCTGGCAGGAAATAGGTGAAAAGGCTGATTTCCACTTTCGTATGCCGGGTGAAAGAGAACTCAGTAAGATCATCAGCAATGATAAGATAAAATCCATACTTCCAGAAAACTACCAATTTAGAGATTTGTATACTTCATGGGAACTACACAAAAATTAAATTTATTCCCTGACTGGTACGAAAACTGGCTTTTTAGCAGTTTAGATGTCAATGCAGATGACATTTGCCAAGAAAAATATCTTAAGCCACTCATTGCCTTAAATAATAATTGGCTTCAGGAAAAGTATGAACAAGATGACTATGGCTGGGATGACCTAGATGTAGCAACATCTTATGCGCTCTACTACATGACTGCCAACATTCCTAAACTGTGGTTCACCTTTAATCATAGTTCAGACCTAGGTCACTTATCGAAACTTCAGAACATCGTTGAATTTGGCTGTGGTCCTGGAACATTTCTTTGGGCATACTTATTCTACCTTTATCAATGTAAGCCTGATGCACTCAAAGAAGTCAAAAACATTCGTGGTGTAGATCATTCGGAAACAAATATAGCAATTGCCAAAAAACTATTTTCAGAATTACAAAAGCATCCTGAGTTTAGCCACATCAAAGCAGACTTTGTAGTCTCTTTATGGGAGGACGATATAAAAGCCCTACCCTATTTAGAAGATGATCCAACCTTAGCGATCTTTGGCAACTCTCTCATCGAAAGCAGTGCAAATATCGATCTTATTCTCGATGTCGACTTTAGTCATTTACTCATACTAGAACCCGGTACAAACAAGCACTTTCAAAGGCTGCGTTCCGTAAGAGATAAACTTGTCGAAAAAAACTACAACATACATTTTCCTTGCACGACAAGTCACAAATGCCCTATTGATAAAAATAATTGGTGTCATTTTAATGTGAATAGATTTTTGCTTCCTTTTATGCAAAAGATGTCAACCGCTGCAGGAAGAAAGAATCATAAACATCACTTCTCCGCGTTCCTTTTTTCACAAGAAAAAATAGATAACTCCACAAAGACTTGGCGGCTATTATCCTCCACTCGTAAGGCTAAAGGAAGCGCAATTCGCTACCTTTGCAATGGAAGTATCGTCAGAGAAGTAGTCCTCAATAAGAAAGTAAAAAGTGACTCAAACAGAGCTTTCATAAAAGCCGAAACTGGTAGTATTGCTTTTATTGATAGCACTCTAGAAAAAAATAGACTTTACTCAAAAGACTCCTTTCGCTCAAAATAGGCTTATTTCTTGCGAAAATTTAATTAGTATCCAAGATGAATTAAATCTTGAATTGAACAGCCAGCTTATATTATAATTGAGTTGGCTTAGTCAATATGAATTTTAGGGAACTATGAGGAAGGATTAGCAATGAGCATCAACCATGTAGAAGATTTAAATCTTCCAGAAGTAAAGTTTGAAGCCAGAGACACCATAATCGAAGAAGGTGTTAAAAGTTCAAAAATCTACATCTTACAAACCGGAACCGTTAAAGTAATAGCGAACAAAGAAGAACTTTGTACTGTTGACGTTAAAGGCGCTGTATTTGGCGATGTTTCTGTACTTTTAGACATTGAAACAACCGCGAAGGTTGAAGTCACCGAAGATGCCTCGTTTCTTGTTATTGAAGATGCTCCAAACTTTCTAAAAAATGAGCCTGAGCTTATTTTTGGTATTGCTCAAATACTCGCTAGTCGACTTACCTACATGAACAAAACTTTCGTTGACATGCGTCAAAACACAACAAAGAATAAACTATTTGGCAAGCTGAATACTTGGATGCTAGCGACAAACAGCTTCTTTGATCGCGATATGATGCACCCTTTCCACGAAGCTAAAAAAGAATCTGAGAGCGAAGAAGAGACTGCATAACCCTATATGCCTGCATTAATTAAAATATTGCACAAGAATAACCGTGTCGAAGAAATCGACTGCCTAAATATTATGACTTTGGGTAGAGATAAATCTAGCACAGTACATCTAAAAGATCCGATGGCTTCTCGAAACCATGGGGTTATTCGTGCTGTCGGTAAAGATCAATACTATTTACTTGATACAGGCTCTAGAAACGGCATATACCTAAATAATCGCCGCATCAGCGCTCCTATGCTTTTAAAAGATGGAGACAACCTCACCATTGGCGATACTATCATAAACTTTAATCAAGAATATATCGAAAATGCATCTCTCGAAGATACTCTTGAAAATACAGCGCCTGACTTTGCCGAAACCATGCACTATGTCAAAGCAGATATACGCGCCGTCATAGTCTTAGTTTCTGATATAAGAGGGTTTACATCTATTTCAGAATCGCTCCCCATCGAGTCACTTACAAAACTCATGTCATTTTGGTTTCAAGAAGTCCAAAACCTAGTTGAAGACAATAATGGTATAGTTGACAAATTTATTGGTGATTGTGTACTAGCTAAGTGGGAAGTAGAAAAAGACGATAAACAAAGTTTGGTACAAGCCTTAAACACGGCTTTAAATTTACACAAAATAACCGACCGACTCGGTAAAAAATTTCCTGAAATTGGCCGACCTTTACAAATAGGCGTAGGTCTAAATAAAGGCGATGCTGCTTTTGGCATAGGTGCGGAAAATACAATTATGGGCGATGTCGTAAATACTGCATTCCGTCTTGAAACCGCAAGTAAACAGCTCGAGTCTGATATAGTCATGAACTCAAGTTTCTATAACGACCTACCTTCAAATGTACCTATCTCAGAGACTCAAGAGCTTGAGGTAAAAGGTAAGACAGAGCTTCTAAAGGTCACGACACTTGGCTTTGATGATCTCGCAGAGTTCATTCAGCAAAATGCTGAAGTCTATAACCTTTAAAGTTACTTCAACTCAACCATATTTGGGTTTAAAGCCATCTCTTCTACCTGATTCGCTAGCATCACATGCTCCCTTGGCAAAACTATCTCAGGAGATAAATCTAATAATGGTATGTAGATATAAGGTCGAGTTCTTATTTCTGGTTCAGGGACGTTAAGTGAAGTAATAGTTTGATCACCAAAAAGGATCAGATCTAAATCCATCTTTCTCGCAGAGTACTTAGATATATCTTTATTGCGACCTAACTCGTACTCTATCTCACGAAGAACATTAAACTTAAGAAACTCTGGAGTTAAGTCAGTTTCGACAAGGACCATACCATTTATAAAATCGTCTTGGCCTACAGCTGTCCCCATGGCAGGAAACTTATAAAAAGGAGATATAGCTTTTACATCTAACTGTTGTCTTAAGCGATCAATTGCCATAGGTATATGTGATTCTGGATCAATATTTGAACCAACGCCTATGTAAACTAATTCACTCATCTTTTACTTCTTCCTAAATATCTCTACAGCTACACTTTCGGCGTACTTTAAGGCTTCTGGTTTATCAATACAAACCAAAGCTGAGTCAACACCTGACTTTCTTAAACAAAGCTGAGAAACTTGCTCTGCTAAAGTTTCAATCAAATCAAAGTGTGTGTCATTCATCAAACTAACTATTTCATCGTGTATGACTGAGTAATCTACTGCATCATTTATGTCATCAGACTTACAAGGCTTTGTACAGTCGACTTCTAAAGTCACATTCACTAACACTTGTTGTTTGTTTATGCGTTCTTCAGGATTGATTCCAATCAAGATTTCTTGAGAAAGGTTGCGAATGTAGATCTTATCCTTCATCATCAACAACTCCCAAATCCTTCAGGAAACCGCCTTTATTTTGCCAGTCTGGTGCAGTCTTAACATATAATTTAAGATCAATAAACTTCTCAATATCTTCACGAAGCTTTTCACAAGCACTCTTTTTGATTTTGTTAACCATGCCACCTTGGACACCGATAACAATAGCTTTCTGAGTTTCACGCTCAACATAAATTGTCGCGTGGATTTTAAGCTTCTTTGGCCCTTCTTGCCACTTATCAATCTTCACAGCAAGTGCATGTGGGATCTCATCGAAGATTAATTCATTTGCCGCTTCACGGATAATCTCTTCTGCTATATCTCGCATAAATGCATCAGCGACTTGATCTTTAGGGTACATAAAAGGCCCCTGTGGAAGAAGGTCAGAAATTTGCTTTAAAAGAGCTTCTGTATTTTCACCCTTTATGGCAGATATCTCAAAAACAGGCACATCGCCCAAATGCTCTAAGTATTTCTTCTTTATTTCTGCAACATCAGCTTTTTTCGCAATATCTGTCTTATTCACAGCCAAAACAACAGGCTTACCGCAATCTGCTAGTGAAGAAGCAACCATTTCGTCTTCTTCTCCAAACTCGCGATAAGAGTCACATATACAGAGAACAAGATCATTCTTGCTTATGCTTGTCTTGATGGTCTTTTCCATTGCTTCGTGCATCTTATTTTTACACTCGTGCATTCCTGGAGTATCAGCAAAAATTATTTGTGAGTTGTCATCACTAAGTATACCGAGCCATCTTTTTCTCGTCGTATTTGGCCTTATTGAAACCGCAGCTAGGTGATAACCCAAAACCTGATTTAAAAATGTCGACTTACCAACGTTTGGACGACCAACAATTGTTACATAACCAACTGAACCACACGGCCAATCGCCGTCATTTATATCAAACATCTGCATCGCCTTTTTTAAGAAGAACCATAGTTTCAAAGTGTGAAGTCTGCGGGAACATATCCAATAAAGCTAATTTAGAGACTTTATAGTTAGATTCTCCACATATGCCTTTCAAGTCTCGAGCCAATGTAGCTGGGTCACATGAGACATAGAGAATGTGTGACGGCTTATGTTTGCGGATAGACTCAAGCGTACTCTCGCCACAACCTTTACGTGGTGGATCTAAGATAAGAATGGTTGAGTCGCCTTTATTGCGCAAGTGCTTATTAATTAGCTTATTGGCATCGCCTGCAATGTAGTTAAACGATTTTATACCCCACTGAAGAGCATTATACTCAGCAGCCTCGATACTTGCCTCGTTTTCTTCTATACCAACAACATGCTTATCTTCTAAGCCCATCGATAAAAAGCCTGCGCCACAAAAAGCGTCGATGACTTTAGGCTGTGGAAGTTCATTCAACCACTCAGTAGTAATTGAAAACAACTCTTCAGCAACTTCTGGGTTTACCTGATAAAAAGCTCCAAGTGGAACCCTAAAGTCTCTACCTGCAAGTTTCTCTGTACGCCAAGGCATGCCTTTGGGAGCTTTTCCGTAGTAAATAACCGGATCATCTCCACCCGAACATCTTAACGTTGCTGGCTTTGGACGTTGTCTGTTTAAATTTTTATGTCCCCAAGGCGTTCTCTTAAGAACTCTAGTTAAATCACTGACCTCATACTGAGCTATAGGGCAGTTTTGTATCTCGAGGGTATCCTGATTATTTAAGTGCTTATAACCATAGACAATAAAATTATCATCCTGTTTCTTAGCATTTAAAGTAATTCTATTTCTATAATGAAATTCTTTTGGAGAAGGAACAATTTTTTCAATTTCTGGCAATTCACTCAAACTACCAATACGTGAAAGAACTTGTTTGAGTTGCGACTCCTTGAGCGATAATTGAGTTTTATAATCAATATGCTGATACTGACAACCACCGCACTCACCGTAAAGCTCACACTTAGGTTCAACTCGATTTTCGGATTGTTCAATAACTTCAACTATTTCAGCTTCAAGAAATCTTTTCTTTACAGAGGTAATTCTTATTTTAACAGTCTCACCTGGTATTGAGAAAGGAATAAAACAAACAAGCCCATCCAAGCGTGCTACTCCGTTACCACCAAAGGCAACATCTTCTACTTTGACTTCTAATTCCCGACCAACTTTATAAATCATCTCAAATCCAAGTGTAATTATAAGAAATCCCGTGCATTTGACACCAGATTGTCTATATTCTAAAAAAGACTGCACAGTATCGGTTTATAAAGCGAAATGTCAAATAAGGATCACGATGAAATTCTTTTGTATCTCTATATTCCTTCTCTTACTTACTTCAAACCATCTAGTCGCTGAAGACCAAGACCTTAAGTCCCTCGTTCAACAACTGGGAGCCGAAAGTTATCAAGACAGAGAAAATGCTTCTCAAAAACTTTGGGAACAAGGTAAAGCTTCACTCGACGAACTACGAAAAGCACTCAAGTCAAGTGATCCAGAAATACAGGATCGAGCTAAAGCACTAATAAACAAAATCGAACTGGGTATAACTCCTGACACTCCCAAAGAACTTATCGAAACTCTTCAGAAGTTTTATGAGGGTGATGATCAGCAAAAAGGACAAATGCTCATTGAGCTCACTAGAGAAGAAGGTGGCTGGTTAACTATCCGCACTCTACTTTATAAGGACTTCAATCAAGAACTCGCGGACATAATCATGCCACAAGTAGATTCAAATGTTGTGCTGACACTACGAGATGCTGGTCGCCATAAGGATGCCGGAGCAATATTTGAGCTTGCTGTTATTTTTAGTGATCAACCTGATTGGATAAATAACCTTGCTGCTTTTGTCGATGAAAGAAGTTCTCAAAACGACCTTCTAGACAGGTTTACCGCTTTAGAAAAACTCGTCCCCTCTGAAAAATTCAAAATACTTGCTGCCATCTATCATACTAAATCTGTAGTCTACAGATCTTTAGGTAAGTTCGAAGAAGCTGCAACTGAAAGTCAAAAGCTCTACAAGATTGCCTTCCAAGAAGACTCAGATACTTTAAAAGCACTCAGCAAACCTATTTTCGTTGATAGTCACTTACTTGCAGGAAAATACGCATATCTTGAGCAATTCTGGGAAAAGACAAGTTTAGATATTCCTCAAAAAAACAGACTTTGGAATATTCTCTGGCTACAAAAGATTCAAGACAAACTCGGTAAGTATGAAGAGACTAAACAAGAAATCTTCAAACTGATGGATAATAAAAATGACTACATCACCCTTACTACAGTTCTATTACTTAGCTCAGATGTAGAAGCTGCTGAAAGTCTTCTCAAGAAACATGAAGATTATCAAGCCCTCGCAGATCTGTCTAGAGGAAAGTTAGACTACTTAAGTTTTGAGAAATGGTTGGAGAGAGCTGCCGAAAAAGATGAAGACTCTAAACTCGAACTACTTGCCTTCAGAATTAAGAACAAAAAAGAAAAGATCGATAAAAAACAGTTTATCGACGTCATTGAGGCGAGAGAAGACAAGTCTCAAAAATTAACCGCCATAGTCTACTTAGCTGAAGCTGGATTCAAAAAAGACGCTCAAAAGTACTTAGAAGCTTACATGACAGACTTAACCCTCTCTGATAACGATGCACTCAGAGCTGCTTGGGCCTTAACAGAAAGTCGTAACCTTGCAGAGCTGTATATGGTTCTTAGAGATAAGAGTAAAGCTAAAAACCCAAAAGACGCTATAGAGCTCATCAACCTGCTTAGCTTAACAGACGATTCTGACTCTTTTGTCGAGTATGTAAAGATGCTTGAAGAAAAGTTTGAAGGCTACAGTCGCGACATGCGCCAAATAACCAGCATTCTAGGTAACTACTGCTTGGATAAAGAATGGTATGCATCTGCTGCGGCGATCATGGCTTTTTTAGAGCCTGCTCAAAGAGGACTTTTCAATTCTCTAATGGAAAGTGAAGCAAGAATTCGCAACAAAGAATACACCAAAGCAGTACACAACCTACTTGGTCCTGTTGGAACTCCAAAGATCTCACTTCCCTACTATCTCGTAGCTCAAGCTTACACGCTTAACAAAGAGATGGAGAAACAACAAAAAGCTTTAGAGTTTGCACGTTCCTATGACATGGGCCGCGAAAACGTTATATCGATGACGAGTCAGTACCTTTATGAAAATGGTCACTATGAGTTCTTCCTAGAAACGGCCGAAAAGCTTTGTCGTGTCGGTGGATCTATGTCTGCATTTCGAGTTCGATCTTACCAGAAACTAAGTTCTAGTCACATCCATAATCTTGAGCATGAAAAGGCAAAGCCTTTCTTCATGGCTTACTATAAGCTCGCATCTTCAGACTTATCTTTAATCCAAGGTGGTCTTGGTGAAGCAATGCGCTTAGGCTACCAATTCAATGAATATAAACTTCGTGAAGCAACGAAAAAGAAAGATAGTGACGCCATGGAACACTATGCGCAAGTTTGCGACTCTCTCTTTTTAAATAACATAGAAGTTCCTATTTTACTTAGGGAGAGCAATGATGCGACTGCTAAAGATCTTTATAAAAAATACTTTAACAAGCAATGGCAGCACATGCTAAAATCTATTAAAGAACTGCCGCATAACGCCATACTTTTAAACTCTGTTGCTTGGCTAGGCGCGTTAAACGAACATGAGCTTGATGCCTGCTTAAAAATGGTAAATAAAGCTATAGATCTAGAACCAAGTGCCGCCAATTTTGATACAAGAGCTGAAGTTCAGTATCGCCTAAAACTTTACAAAGAAGCTTTAGAAAGTATTGAAAAAGCGGCCAGCCTAGATAAACTTGAGCCTTTCTTTCGCGACCGCGTGAAAAAGTTCCGCAAAGCTGTTGAAAGTAACTAATATAATTTTTAAGGAAAATTTGATGTCATTTAAGCTTCTAGATTCCGGTAATTTTCGTAAATTAGAAGTTATCGGCAAGTATCACATGGTACGCCCCTGCCCTCAAGCTGTTTGGGAACCAAGACTAGGTAAAAAAGAATGGAGTCAAGTCGACGACACCTACCTAAGATCTTCTGCTGGCGGTGGTAAATGGCAAAAAAATACTCTTCCTGAAAGATGGAACGTAGACTTCGGCGGCAATAAGCTCCTTATCAAACCAACAAACTTTGGTCACCTTGGTATCTTTGCTGAACAGCTCGAAAACTGGAAATGGTTGGAGTCTGTTGCAAAAGAAGGCATGAACACTCTGAACTTATTCGCCTACACAGGTTGTTCTACTTTGGCTATGCGCCGTGGTGGTTCTTTCCCGACACACTGCGATGCAGCAAAAGGCATAGTTGAGTGGGCTCGTGAAAATGCTGAGCTAAACCAACTTGAAGGCATACGTTGGATTGTTGACGATGCTCAAAAGTTCCTTGAACGTGAACAGCGACGTGAGAAGTCTTACCACGGCATTGTTCTTGACCCACCAAGTTATGGTCGTGGTAGTAAAGGTGAAATCTGGAAAATTGAGACTGATCTAGTTCCACTACTAAAATCATGTAAAGCTTTGATGAAAGAACCTAAATTCCTTCTTCTGAGCTGCCACTCTCCACACTTTTCTGCCAAAGTTCTTGAAAACCTAGTAGTCTCTCTTTGGGGCGAAAAAGTTGAAATGGAAAGCTTTGAGATGCTCATTCCAGAAGAATCTTCTAGAAGAGCTATCCCAAGTGGAGCCTGTGTAAGAGTTCTTTTTAAGTAAGGTCAATCTTACCGGTACTGTCACCGAAAGCTTTTTGTTTGACACCCATTATATCCGACATACTCATGTAAAGATTACAAAGAGGTGTTTCCTTTGCTGAAGTGATCCTTCTGCCAGAGCGAATTGCACCTCCACCTTTACCTGCAAGGATGATTGGCAAGTCACGCTCGTGATGCTTATTACCATCCTTAATTGTAGAGCCAAATAAAACCATTGAGTTATCTAATAACGAAGAACCGCCTTCATTCATGCTCTTCATCTTCTCAAGTACGTAAGCTACTTGTTTCATGTGGAAATGGATTATTTGATTATACTGCTTTAAAACTTTAGGATCTTCACGATGGTGCGATAGACCATGAAATGAGCCTTTAACTCCCGGAAGGAAAGAATAGTTTTTGCCAGACTGTGCGTTACCAAACATAAATGAAGAAATACGCGTACTATCCGTCCAAAAGGCTAATAGCATGATGTCTAGCATCAACCTAAGGTGAGTCTCATGATCCTTGGGAATACCTGCTTCTGGCTTAGTTAATTCAAACCTACCTTCATTTACCCAACGCTTTTGAGGAGTCATGGAGTTCTGTATCTGTCGTTCAACCGCCCTAACAGACTCAAAGTATTCATCAACCTTTTCTCTATCGTTGATACTAATTTTACGCTGAAGGCTTTTTGCGTCATCTCTGACAAGATCTAAAATGCTCGAATCATCGTATGCCATCGATCTTTTCATGGCAGGGCTATTTGGCTTCATACCTGGAATCTGAGGCATAGGGCCAGATTTAAATAATCGATTAAACGCCATAAGTGGAATCCGCTCACTGGCAACTGGAGTATGTGTATCTCGCCAAGAAATGTGATTACCATAGATACGAGCAAAACCACCACCTGCATTATCTATCCCTGTACGAGGCTCATCGACACTCAACTCTAGTGATGGAAGTGGCGTCTTATGACCAATATGCTTAGCGAGTTCCTGGTCTAGAGATGCTTGTCCTACATCCATATTTCGACCAGTCGTCCTGACCACAAATCCACCACCAAGAAATGCAGGAACCTTTGGCCAATGCCCATTACGTCCTACTGTCTTTTTATTCCATAGGTTTTCCATGAGAATAAAATCGTCTTTGACATTTCTCAGATGGGACAAAAACGGTGTATTTACGTTATACTTCTCGCCTGAACCTTTTGGGGTCCAATCTTTTGGCCAAACGCCATTTGGCATAAACATAAATGCTGTTCTTACTGGTGGTTTAGAGAGCTTATCTGCGCCATATACAGAACTCATGCTTTCTAGCCATGGAAGAGCCATAGATGTTCCTAAGCCCCTCAAAACAGTTCGTCTCGAAATTGGTTTAAACATAATTAACTCCTCAGTGCTTCGGCTTTTTTGCTTTTGCAGCTCGTGATATGAGCTGTATCTTTCTAAATGGTGTACTCAAAACTACTGACTCAATCAAATTCTGAGACTTAAAACCATTTTCTTTAAGGTTATTTAGTATGCGCTCTATTGTGCCAGCATCTTCATCTAATAAACTTCGTCCTAAGCCATAACCCAAAACTTTAGAAACTAAGTGACGACCAAACTCATCTTTTTGTTTAAGTATAATCTGCTTTAATTCTGTTGGGCCATTAAACTTTTCACCAGATGGCATAACTCCAGATGCATCTACTGGAATCCCTTTCTCCTCTGTACGCCAACGTCCTAACAAATCGTAATTTTCCAAACCAAAACCAATTGGGTCAATCAAGTTGTGACAAGCAGAACAGACATCGTTATTTCTGTGTTGCTCAAACATTTGTCGAATCGTTATCTTCTTCTTTTTATTTTTCTTCACAGGCAATTCCGGAACATTGTCCGGTGGCGGCGGAACTGGAGTCCCAAGTATAGTTTCTATAACCCAAGCTCCTCGTAAAACAGGGCTAGTTCTCTGAGGAAAAGACGTCACCATATGAACACCGCCCAATCCAAGAACACCACCTCGTTGCTTATTTGGCGTTTTTATAATTTTAAAGTCATCATGTTTTATGCCTTTAACATCATAGTGCTTTGCAAGTTCTTTATTTATTACCATGTAGTCAGACTCAATTAGATCTAACAAACTCTTATTGGTCTGAAAAACATAATTCAATAAGTGAATGGGCTCTTCTCTCAACGCTATACCGAGCGCAGGAGTGTAACCTATATCGGTACCACGACCAAGTGGTGCAACTTTACCCCCAACATCTTTTGTCCCTAACCATTGACCTGTAAACTTTGTAAAAAAGCTAAAAGACTTTTCATCTGCAAGCATTCTTTTTACTTGTTGTCTCAAGACTGACTTATCGTTAAGCTTCCCTTTTTGAGCTAAATCAAATAAAGTGGTATCTGGCATAGATGCCCATAAAAAATACGATAAGCGGGAGGCCAACTCAAATTGGGAAAGATCCTGAATCTTCTTACTAGCTGCTTGTTTTTCCATCATAAATAGGAAATGCGGAGAAACCAAAACTGCTTTTAGAGCTAATTTCACACCCTCTTCATATGGATCATCTCTATTTATAGCTCGATCATACAATGCCATATATTTAGAAATTTCATCACTACTAACAGGCCGTCTAAAAGCTCTATACATAAAGTCCGTAACATTTTTCTGAGCTGCTAGCCTCTGACTTTCTTTTGTATCCCCTGCTGAAAATTTAAATATTTTTTGATGAGAAGACTTCTTCTTATCATCGCCTTTTTGCAAAGAACGGATTTTCACATTATCAAAGCTAATCTCACCTTCTGACTTACCATTTTGAATAGCCAATGAGTGTATACCACGCTGAAGAATCACATTTGTCTTTAAAACCTTTGGTGAGCTAAGCTTAAAAGTTTCAGCCACTATACCGTCAACTAAAAGCTTTATTTTAGGGTTTCCTTCGACTGCAGTGATATTTACTTTCAACTCATACTCACCTTTAAGGTATGAATTAAATACTTTTCTCGCGACAGACTTAGTTGGTAAGTGTCTTTCTGGAGTATCTGAGTTTGCTGGGAGCATTTCACTACCATCAAAGTTAAGCATGAGTCGCGGTGTAATTATCGCTTTATCTAAAATTAATTGAGCCGATTCCAAATAACGTTCTAGCAATAAAGGAGGTAGAAATAAAGTTTCGCCATTATTATCAAAGCCTTCACCACCACCGCCATCCATTGGGAAAGAGTGAGAGAAACCAAGATCAAGGCCAACTAAGTCTCTTATGGTATTATCATATTCATCTCGATTGAGACGGCGAGTCAAAACAGCACCTGCATACTCTGGCATTTCCAGTGCTGAACTTCTTAGGTAAGTATCTATCCAAGTTGCCAACTCTACTCTTTCAAATTCTGTAGGTTGCTTCTTTTTACGCTTCGGAGGCATAGTTCTGTTGCGAATCTGAGCTGCAACACTTTTCCAGATATGACGATTGTGAGTTATGTCTTTAGCGTTTTTGTCTTCCAAGAAGGGAGATTCGCTATCTTCGTCTTCTGGGTCGTGACAATCAAAACAATACTTGTCGAGCAAAGGCCGGACTTTTTCTTGGAAGTACTTTTCGTTATCAGCATTCGCAAATAAAAGTACTAAAAAGAAAGCCAGTAAAAAGGTCTTCTTCATAGGTAAATACATCACATTAAATTCACACACAGTAATTAACACAGTTTTCACACAACTATTAATTATCGGCAATGACTAGTACTTACTCTCGTGTAATATGACAAAAAGACTAAATTTTATGACCCATACGAGTCTTTTTCGTCTCTAAATAACGACGATTGTGCTCTGATGGTGGGATGATATGAGAAACTTGAGTATCGACTTTAAGACCATAGCGATGTAAACCGTCAATTTTAGCCGGGTTATTCGTCATAAGCTTAATTGAGTCAAAACTAAGATGATTTAAAATCTGAGCACCGATAACATAGTCTCGAGCATCCTCCGGCATACCAACAGCTAAATTTGCATCAACTGTATCCATACCGTGAACTTGCTGAAGATAGTAAGCTTGAAGCTTTGCTTGAAGTCCTATACCACGACCTTCCTGACGCAGATAAACCAAAGCTCCTTTGCCATACTTTTCGATCTGCTCTAAGCCTTGACTAAGTTGGTCACCACAATCACAAAGAAGTGAGCCAAAAACATGACCTGTTAAACACTCTGACTCAACACGAACTAGAGGAGTTTTGTCAGAACCATCATCCGCGACAAAAGCCCAATGATAACGACGATCTATCGCTGAATAATATGAATGAAGCTTAAATGGGCCTTGCTGAAGATCAACATCAGTAACACCTGTAAACTCAAGTAAATTTGGATTAAAAAAGCGCGACACGACTATTTCATCTGTTGAGATAATTTTAGCGTCGACGCCAGAAATAGACTCTAATTTCTCAACTGGAGCAGACTCTTCCTTATCGATCAATAAGCCATAGAGTAAAACACCATCGGACTCAACAACGTTAGACATGAATTCAAGAATTCTCGCTTCTGGAGACGCATCTGTAAGTATCGCATCTGACTTTAATGTGCGTAGAATAATAGAGTCTGGACCTTCGAGTGATTCATCATTATTCAAACCAGAAAGAAGCTTTTTAATGCCTTCGACAGAGAAGTCACACTGTAAGGTCAGTTCGTTTGAAGATAAGTTTCTATACTTACTCTTTTGACTTAAGTAGTAGTCACTTACTAAAACTGAAATATTGCAGCAGTTACCAATCAATGAACGAATTGTACTGTCGTTTAAATTTTCAGCAGACATAACAAGATAACTTCTTTTCGAAGATTCATGCTCATGCTGATAAATGAGAGGCAAACCATTTTTGAGATGGTCTATTTTTTCAACAAGCTGTAATTTTAAGTCATTCATCTTAAAACCTCACCTGTTCTACTATTTCTAAACCGTATTTATCTAAGCCACTTAAAGACACATCTTTATTTGCTAAAAGTTTCATCTTACGAACTCCAAGATCTCGTAAAATCTGAGCGCCAAACCCATAAGACATACTTTTCCCCATCGGGCTAAGTGTTCTTATTTTGCCATCTTCTTTCCAAATGTCAGTTGGTCTCTTATCATTATTAAATAAAGAATTTGTGTGCTGCTCTGGAGTATTCCTTAAAAATACTATCGCACCAACACCACCAGCATCTGCTACTGTTTTCATAGCTAGGTTTAAATAAGAGCCATGATCATTACTTAAGCGGTTCACGATATTTGCTATCGACCATTCGCTGTGGACTCTTACGAGTGGAATGTCATCTTCTGAAAATCTATCTGCACCAAAAGTTAAGGCTAAGTCTACGCCTCTGTTCTTATCAAACTTTGACTTATAAACATGAAGACGGAAGTTGCCATACTCTGTTGGCATGTCGACTATATTTATATTCTCTACGAGTGGTTCATTTTGCACACGGTACTCAACTATCTCATGTACTGAACAAGTTGGCAGACTTAACTCTTTAGAAAGCTTCTCCAACTCATCAAGTGAAGCATAGTCACCGTTTTGATTCAGTATGTCACAGACAACCGCACATTCGCCAATCTTACCGAGGCGAATTAAATCAAAAGCTGCATCGGCTACTGTAGGTCGAACTAAACAACCACCCTCTTCAGCTTCTATAGAAAATATATGACCAGGTCTCTTTATGTCATCTAACTGAGCATGAGCTGCTGACGCAACTTTGATTGTTGTATTTCTATCAAGTGCAGAAATACCTGTTCCCATAACGTCTTTGGCGTCAAAAGAAACTTGATCTTCGGAATTGAGTGGGAGGTCTAAATCTTTGTATTTAGTTTTCCCCATAACAAGGCTAATTTGACCGCGACCGTAGACAATCATTTTATTGATCTCATCGGGAGTCGAAAAGTCTGCTGGCAAAACGAAACAACCACGAGGATTGGCGCCTGAGCTATCCTGGAGGATTAGCATGCGGCCTTCTTTTAATTGACTTATAGCTGCTTCTGTAGAAATGTGACTCATTTAACTCTCTGCGTTTCAAAAAAGTGGCCCTAAATTAGAACCAACTGCCATAAAGACAATAGCTCAAAAAAGTAATGAATGCTAAAATTGCGCGATTTTAGTTTACTTCAGGGATGTAAATGGGTATTTAGCTTTAAAATCGGCTAAAACCGTCTGTGTTTTTTCTTCGAAGTCTTCTGTTTGACTGGTTTCGTTCTTTGGTCGATGGCTCAATCTCTGAACTAACTTCAAAGCTTGCTTTTCATAGTCTATTAACTCTGTCGAGTAAGCAAACTCACGAAATTTTTCGAGTATGTAAGTGACGCCTTGATTATTTGGCTGCACCAAATCCTCTTGGTAGAACCTATAGTCGCGCAGGTCATCCATCATTATTTCATATGAAGGAAAATAAAATACATTTTCTTGTGAATCAACTAAATCGTGGACAAGGCTTATGAGCTGAGACTTACTTCTTTGGTTTTGAACTAGGCTATCTCTAACATGACGAACTGGGCTTACAGTCAATAAAATCTGAAGGTTTTGATTTTGAATCTTTAGCAGTTCTATAGAACCAATTAAAGACTCTTTCATTTCTGCTAATGTCAACAAACGCCTCTCAAAACGATCTGCCGGTAATCGATGGCAGTTAGTGACTACACGTTTAGATTCTTTGTCGACATAAGCATATGATGTCCCAAAAGTTAATACCAAAGTCTTGGCTAATTTCAACTTATCATTTGTCGACTTTACAACTGACTGAACCTTCTCCTTTGACTCATCCATGAAGGACGAATTAAACTGACCATGCCACATCGTATTTACATACAAGTCATTATGCTTTTCCCAAGAGCCTATACTTTCTAAGTTCAAAGAAGCAGAAAAAAGCTGGGCAATAGAGACTGGATTGTAAATAACACCAAACGGATTGACGTCAGCAGCCAACCCTATGTGTTTGAGGTGACTAGATAAGCGGTCAGCAAAACATGAGCCTAAAGCCACTAAGCCATCTGTAGGCAAAAGATTCAACTCTTTATTTACAGTTAGCTCAGTGCGAAATTTCATAGTAACCCTAAGACTTACCAGTCCATTCTAAGTTGGACACCATGACTGTGCATTTCTTCTTTGATTTGCGGACAAGTGTAAGTTCCATAGTGAACCATACTTGCGACCAAAGCGGCTTCTGCATTTGTCTTGGTCAGAACATCTGTAAGGTGCTGAGGAACACCACCACCACCACTAGCAATAACTGGGATAGTTACAGCGTCGGCGATCATACCAGTAATCGTTAATTCATAACCAGTTTTCATGCCGTCTGCATCAATCGAGTTTACGCAGATCTCACCGGCTCCAAGCTTTTCAACTTCAAGAGCCCACTCTACCGCGTCTTTCTCTACAGCAGTTCGACCACCGTGAATAACCACTTGATAACCACTCGGATACTCTTTAGATATACCCACATGCTGAACATCCATACCAACGACAACACATTGACGTCCAAAAAGCTCGGCACCTTCTGTGATGATGTGTGGAGTTCTGACAGCAAGCGAATTTACACTAACCTTTTCTGCACCAGCCAGTAATACATTTCGCATATCTTGAACATTTCGAATACCACCACCAACTGAGAATGGGATGAAAACTTCAGATGCAACTTCACGCACCATATCTAAATCTATAGGACGACCTTCTGCGGATGCTGTTATATCGTAAAAAACTAGTTCATCGACGCCTTCAGCAGAGTAACGGCTACCCATTTCTACTGGATCGCCTATATCAACATTACCTTTAAACTTTATGCCTTTAGTAACTTTCTTATCTCTAACGTCGAGACATACAATCAATCTTTTATTAAGCATTTACAGTCTCCCGTCCCAATCAGCAAAATTCTTAAGTAACTTCAAACCGTGTCTACCGCTTTTTTCTGGGTGAAACTGAGTTGCAACTAGGTTTCCGGCTGTCAATGCAGAAGTAAATGTCAATCCAGCATACTCTGTTTCTGTTAAAGCACTTTCTTCGCTAGCTGGCGAAGGATAGTAAGAATGAACAAAATAAAAGTTTGTTCCACTCTCTATTCCTTTAAAAATAGGATGCTCTTTACTGAAGTTGACCTGATTCCAGCCCATTTCAGGAACCGTTACATTTGGGTCATCAAACTGAAAGCGAATAGTATTTCCTTTGATAATTCCAAGGCAATCAACACCACCGTCTTCTTCTGAGTGATCCATGATGATCTGCGTACCTAAGCATATACCGAGAACTGGCTTGCCGGCATCGATACACTTTTTCAAAACTTCGCCAATACCTGACTCAAGTAAACTTTTCATTGCAGTGCCAGCAGCACCGACACCAGGGAAAATTACATGATCTGCCGCAAGGATCGTTTCAGGGTCGTGAGTCACAACCGACTCAACTTCAATTTTCTCTAACGCTCTTTGTACGCTTCGCAGATTTCCTGCTTTATAGTCAACTACCGCAATCATTGTAAAATCCAAATATAAATAAAATCGTAAAAATGAACGGCAATATATCGTTGACCAGCGATATACCCAATTAAAATCCATAAAAGACAATCAGTTTTTATTTTCTAAGCTACTTCTTGCTCAAAACGCACTTATGACAATATGACAGATAGGCTTCATTTGAACTAAAAGTAATGACAACGAGTATAAGCGTCTCAAAAAAGCTATTATTTTTAAGTCAACAAATTTTAAAAAAATAACTTTGTGCTAGTTTCTCTAACTTCTTAGAAAATGAAGCCAATTTAAAGTTTACAACAGGTTTACTGAATTATGATTATGAAAGGAAAAAGAGGCGTTGTTCTCGGCGTAGCCAATCAACGCAGCATTGCTTGGGGTATCACACAATCTTTACTTGCACAAGGCGCTGACGTTGCAGTCACCTGTCTTAACGAAAAGAACAAGCAAACTCTTGAGAAATTGCTGGTTGATCACCCTGAAGTTCCAATTTTCGAATGTGATGTTACCAAACCAGAAACCATCGAATCTACATTCAAAGGCCTTGAAGAAAAATATGGTCAAATCGACTTCCTAGTTCACTGTCTTGCATTTGCTGACAAGTCTGACCTAGATGGCGGTTTCATCAACACTTCTCTAGACGGTTTCAACCTTGCCAACGACATCAGCGCATACTCTCTAGTATCTTTATCTAAAGCTGCAGAGCCAATCATGTCTGAGTCTGGTAGTATCGTTGCTCTAACTTATCTTGGTGCTGAGAAGATCGTTACTAACTACAACGTTATGGGCGTCGCTAAAGCTGCTCTAGAATGTAGTGTCCGTTACCTTGCAAATGATCTTGGTGTTAAAGGTATACGTGTAAATGCCATCTCTGCTGGTCCAATCAAAACATTGGCTGCTCGTGGTATTTCAAACTTCAGTAACATGCTGAAAATCCAAGAAAAAGTAGCTCCACTAAAAAGAGCAAATACTATTGATGAAGTTGGCGATGTAGCCATGTTCCTCTGCAGTGACCTATCTCGTGGTATCTCAGCCGAAACTATGTATGTCGATGGCGGCTTTAACGCTGTTGGCCTAGGTCCTGTTAACGCATACAACTTAGACTAGGAATATTGTGAAACCTAATGTTGCAATTATGGGCGCGACTGGTGCAGTCGGCGCTGAATTACTTGAATTACTAGATGAGAGAAACTTTCCTCTCAACTCTCTAAAACTTTTGGCATCTGCTCGCAGTGCTGGCAAGAAAATAGAATTTAAAGGCGAAACTCTTACTGTTGAAGAACTAACTCACGACAGTTTCGAGGGTATCGACTTAGTACTAGCTTCTGCTGGTGGATCTCTTTCTAAAGAATATGCCCCATCTGCTGTTAAAGCTGGTGCTATTGTTGTGGATAACACTTCTTTCTTCAGAATGACTGAAGGTGTTCCTCTTGTCGTACCTGAAGTGAACCCTGAAGCGATCAAAGAACATAAAGGAATCATTGCGAATCCTAACTGTTCTACTATCATCATGGCTCTTCCTTTGGCTCCACTTCACAAAGCATTTGGAATCAAACGTTGCGTAGTTTCTACTTACCAAGCAGCTTCGGGTGCTGGTGCAAAAGCTATGGAAGAACTGAAAGAAGAAACTGAAGCTCACCTTAAAGGCGAAGCTTACGAAAATACAGTTATCAATCAGCCATATGCATTTAACCTTTTCCCTCACAACAGCCCGATGCTAGACAACGGTTATGTTGAAGAAGAAATGAAAATGGTTAACGAAACTAAGAAGATTTTCCAAGACCCAGACTTCAAAGTAACTGCTACTTGTATCCGTGTTCCAATCATGAGAGCACACTCTGAGTCTATCAATCTTGAGTTTGAGAAGCCATTCACTATCGAAGAAGCTTACGAGCTACTTAAAAATGCTGAAGGCGTTGAAGTCTACGAAGACAGAGAGAATAACCTTTGGGCGACTCCTCTCATGGCTTCTGGCAAAGACCCAGTTTATGTTGGCCGTATACGTCGTGACCTTTCTTGTGAAAATGGTCTAGAGCTTTGGGTTGTTGGCGACCAAGTTAGAAAAGGTGCTGCACTTAACGCTATCCAGATAGCTGAGAAGCTAGAGTATTAAGAATGGCAAAACCTGACAACATTTATGACGAACTAGCATGGCGTGGTCTTATCCACCAGGAATCTGGACAGGATGAACTAAAAGGCTACCTAAGCGAAAACAAAGTTACTCTTTACTGTGGTTTTGATCCAACTGGTGACAGCCTACACATCGGTAGCTTAGTACCGTTAATTACCCTCAGACGTTTCCAAGAATACGGTCACAATGCTCTACCACTTGCTGGTGGCGCGACTGGTATGATTGGTGATCCTAGTGGTAAAAGTCAAGAAAGAAACCTTTTGACTGACGATATGGTTCGTCACAATGTTGATTGTATCAAAGAGCAGCTGAAGTCGATAGTCGATTTCAGCGGCGACCAAGCCACCCTAGTCAATAACTATGACTGGGTGTCAAATATGAACGTTATCGAATTCCTTCGTGACGTTGGTAAAAACTTTTCTGTAAATGTCATGATGCAAAAAGACTCTGTAAAGACTCGTTTACAGGGAACTGATGCTGGTATCTCTTATACTGAATTTAGTTACATGATCCTCCAAGGTTATGACTTCCTTCACCTCAATCGCGAATTCGATTGTACTCTTCAAATCGGTGGAAGTGACCAATGGGGAAACATGACTGCAGGCATGGATCTCATCCGTCGCTGTACAGACAGTAAAGGTTTTTGCCTAACTGTGCCGCTTATTACAAAATCTGACGGCACTAAGTTTGGTAAAACGGCTGGTGGTTCAGTTTGGCTCGATCCAAAGCAAACTTGTCCATATGAGTTCTACCAATACTGGTACAGCACTCCAGATGCAGATGTCATTAAATTCTTAAAGTACTTCACCTTCTTACCTAAAGAAGAAATCGACGCTCTTGAAGAAGAAACTAAACAGTATCCAAATACTGCTCAGAAAACACTTGCTGCCGAGATGACGAACATGATTCATGGCGAAGAAGAGACTGCAAAAGCACTAAATGCTTCTCTAGTTCTTTTCGGCAAAGGTGACATAAGCGCAATGGATGCTCCAACCCTTGAAGCGCTCGTTACAGCTACTGAAGGCAAAACTTACGATTCTCTAGATGACACAGAAGGCCTTATTGCCCTACTTGTCGACAATGGCCTAACTCAATCTGGTCGTGAAGCAAGGCAGATGATCAAAAGTAATGCTGTTGCAGTAAATAACGTAAAAATTAACGAAGAGACTTTTAAGCCAAGTCAAGAAAACCTACTTCTTGGCAACTACTTACTCCTTAAAAAAGGTAAGAAGTTCAAGGTTATAAAATTCTCAAACTGACCAAAACGACATTTTCTTCACTTTTTTTCATAAAGCTTTGTTGACTAACCACCAACGAAGCTTTAGGTTGGTCTTATAAACGATTCAGTATTTGTCTTACCAAAAATTTAATCACTTTCTAGAGACCTTTCCTAAATTCATTTCAATATGTTTTTTTACCTTTGTAAATCTTTGCGAAACCTCTGGATACTTCCAACATGCTAGTAGCTTTAACAGGCGGCATAGGAGCTGGTAAGAGTACTGTCTTAAAAATTTTCGAATCTCTTGGTGCTCAAGTAGCTGATACAGATTCAATAGTACATAAAATTTACGAAGAGGATAAACAACTTCATGCGGTCTTGTTAGATCGGTGGGGACAAAAGGTTTTCAAAGACTCTCTCCCTCACAGACCAGCAATCGCTGAAATAGTTTTCAAAAACAAGCAAGAACTTGAGTGGCTAAATAGTGTTATGCACCCTCTTGTCAAAAATGTAATACAGTCTTTAGATACTACTGGCTTACACCTCATTGCTGTTCCTCTTCTATATGAAATCAACTGGCAAAGTGAATTTCAAAAGACCATCTCTGTTTGGTGTGATAAAGATATTCAAAATGAAAGACTGCTAGCCAGAGGATGGAAACAAGATGAAGTTAGTGCGCGACTATCTGCACAACTCCATCAGGATGAAAAGTTAACAAGATCCGACTTTGGGATTATTAATAATTGGTCAATAGATTTTCTAAATAACCAATGTCAAAGAATTTATAAGTTATTACAAGACAAAGGACCCACGTAACTATGGCAAATTCTGAGGAAACAAAACCCGTAGAAGAAGCTCCTAAAAAAAGAGGCCGAAAGCCCGCAGTAAAAAAAGCTGCTGAGCCTGAACTTTTTAGTGAGAAAGAACTAGCTGGTAAAGAAGCAGCTAAAGCAGCTCCTGCAAAAAAGCCCGCTGCGAAAAAAGCTCCTGCAGCAAAAGCAGCCCCTAAGTCTGTAGAGAAAGCTAAAGCTCCAAGTACTGATGCACCTGCTGAAAAAACTGCTCCTGAAGCAAAAGCAGCTCCTAAGTCTGAAGAGAAAGCTGAAGCTCCAAGTACTGATGCACCTGCTGAAAAAACTGCTCCTGAAGAGAAAGCTGAAGGTTCTGATCAAAACTCAGATAAAAAACAGCATCACCACAATAATAAAAATCACAAAAACAAGAACAATCGCCACAACAACAAGAATCACAAGAACAAAAGAAACTTTAAAAGAGATGACGTTGTTCCAAATGATGAACCTGGCATGAATCTTCAAGAGCTTCAACAGAAGTCCATGATGGAACTTTCTGAAATAGGCCTTGAGTTTGAAATCGAAGGTGTTGGTGCACTTAGCAAGCAAGATCTTGTTTTTGCAATCATGAGAAGCCGTGCTAGTGAGCGTGGTATTCTATATGGTGGTGGTATCCTTGAAATACTACAAGATGGATTTGGTTTCCTTCGTTCCCCTGAGTATAACTACCAGCCATCTCCGGAAGACATCTACCTAAGCCCTTCACAAATTAAACGTTTCTCTTTAAGGACTGGTGACCAAGTCATCGGTCAGATTCGCTCTCCTCGCGAAAAAGAACGTTTCTTTGCGATGCTTAAAGTTGATGCCATAAACGACGAACACCCTTCTGTTAAAAAACAAAAGATTCCTTTTGAGAACTTAACGCCAGATTTCCCAAACAAGCGTCTAATCATGGAAGATCCTGTTTCTGGAAATATGTCCATGCGTATTCTTGACCTTGTTACGCCAATTGGTATGGGACAACGTGGAGTTATCGTGGCACCGCCAAGAACAGGTAAGACTGTTATTATGCAGGACATCGCCAACTCTATCTCAGCAAACAATCCTGAAGTACACCTTATCGTTCTTCTTATCGATGAACGTCCGGAAGAAGTAACAGACATGAAGCGTGAAGTTAAAGGCGAAGTCGTAAGTTCTACTTTTGACGAACCTCAACACCGTCACACTCAAGTTGCTGAAATGGTCATTGAAAAAGCAAAACGTATGGTTGAGCACGGTAAAGACGTTGTTATCTTACTTGACTCTATCACTCGTCTAGCTCGTGCCTACAACTCAGTTCAACCTCACTCAGGTAAGATTCTTTCTGGTGGTGTTGATGCCAATGCACTTCACAAGCCTAAACGTTTCTTCGGTGCGGCACGTAACGTTCAAGAAGGTGGTAGCTTAACTATCCTTGCAACTGCTCTAGTTGATACTGGTAGTAAAATGGATGAAGTTATCTTCGAAGAATTTAAAGGTACTGGTAACATGGAAGTTCACCTCGACAGAGCACTTGTCGATAAGCGTATATTCCCTGCAATCAATATCGAAAAGTCTGGTACTCGTAAAGAAGAACTTCTTCTTCACCCAGACGAAAAAGATAGAATGTGGAAACTGCGTCGTGCTATGACAGGTGCACCACCACACGAGTCTATGCAACTGCTTAAACAAGGCGTTAAGAAGACTAAGAGTAACATAGAATTCTTAATGACCATGCAGATCTAGTTCCTTATAGGACTCCAGTTTACAGGCGAAGCTTTCGAGCTTCGCCTTTTTTATTTGAAGCATCGAGTATGGCGCATGATACTTTAATGCATTACTCCTATTCAAATAGTGAAGTAGTCCTGATTAATTGTGGTGAAAGTCCAATATTAACCCTATAAGTGGAACTATTAACTAATCAGTAAGGTTGAATTTGAAGAGAATAGTAAGTCAATCATTGGCCTGAAAAATAGGAATCATTATTAATTAGTAATGATGGGTAAGACATACATTATTGCTAAATCTTAATCATTAGACAGTCAAACAGAAACAATAGTTATAACTAATTTAGCCAAGCGACTCACCTTGAGAGGCCTATACCAGCGTCATTGTCTACATATGCTGCATAGTATTGGATGAAAGTAAAGAATTCAGAAAATGACCTGCCAGACTTATTATCACAAGATGAAGTGTTAGAGTGAAAACAGAAGTAGTTTGGTCATTTATCGTAGATGCTCAAAAGGAACCTTAAAATTGTATTTTATAGATAACATACACTGAGATGAGTTCAGAAGAACAGTGTCTATAATATGTTCAATTAGAAGATTTTGAATAAGGGCAAATATTAGCAAGAAAAATGAAATATCAAAGAGGATTCTTTGCAGTTAGAGCAGAGCTATTATGATGGTACGATAGAATTAACTTCTAATCCTTGGTAGTAGTCTTCATAAAAGCATTTCTAGAAACTATCTTAAATTAAGAGCTATAAAAAAAGCTTCAACTAATGAAAACCATTAATCGAAGCTTTATACAACTACTGTGATTCTAGAACTATTGAGCTTCACTCCACTTAAGGAAGCTGTTTTTTTCTTCATTGGTAGATTTAACCCACCAATGCTTCAACTCTTCATAAGGCATTGCACTTTTGACACCATGGAAGCGCTCTGGAATGTGACCATTCACTGCTTTGATTACCTCACCTGTTTCTTTGTGTAAAAGATGAGACGTCAGATTTGGCATCAAAGCTTTAGCCTCATCTAGCATTAATGGATTAGGGCAAATTACACTGTAATGCTGTCCTTCTTCTGCCACAAATACTGCTGTCATTTTATCTGATTGTACACCTTCGTGATCGTTGTCAGTGTTATCAAAAAAGATGTTGTGATAACGAAAAACGAACTCTGTACGTCCAACAGGAATCTCAATTGTAAAGGCGTCATGAACAAGTGATGATTTGACTAGGCGTCCATTTACTTCAATAGCATTTACCTGATAAGGAACCTCTATATACGCTTTGCCTTCGAATTTATCTGTCATTTTGACAACAGATGTACCACAAGACGTAACTACTAGGAAAAGGAGAGATACTAAGACTAATCTCATAATTAGCTCCATTTGTTATGTTAAGGTTACGTTAATATTTTAGTAGATTTTGATTAAGAATACAACAGTAGAAGTCAAGAATTTAAAATAGTAGTTAAATTTTCTCAGCACTACTTAACGACCACCTATATATTTACCAAATTGTAAAATATCACTTAAAGTTAACAATATTGTATTTATTTATATTTTAAGAACACCTTTAGGCTTGACTAAATAACCAAGGAGGTTAAAATGATGAGATATGAGATGAAAATGTAAATATATTAACCATATATTACAAATATGCAATTAAATTTTTTGGGGATTACACATGAAAAAGAAAATAATAGTCATTGGTAATGGCATGGTCGGTTACAAGTTTTGTGAACGACTTAAAGAAAAAGATACTGACAACCAGTATCAAATCATCACATTTTGTGAAGAGCCACGTCCTGCTTACGATCGAGTTCACCTCTCTGAATACTTTGCTGGCAAGTCTGCTGAAGATCTATCAATGGCAAAACTTGAATGGTACAAAGAAAATGACATCGAAATACATATCGGTGACAAAGCGTCATCTGTTGATCGTGTAGCAAAAACTGTTACCTCTGAAAAAGGTCTTACTTTAGAATATGATAAATTAGTTTTCGCAACTGGTTCATCTGCGTTCGTCCCACCAGTTCCTGGTGTTGATAAGTCTGGTGTATTTGTCTATCGTACAATTGAAGACCTTGATGATATGATGGAATATGCCAAAGACTGTAAAACTTGTGCAGTTATCGGTGGCGGTCTACTAGGGCTTGAAGCAGCAAAAGCAGCTCAAGACTTAGACCTAGAAACTCACTGTGTTGAGTTTGCTCCAAGACTTATGCCAAGACAGCTCGATGAAGCTGGTGGTACTCTACTTAAGGACATCATCGAATCTAGAGGCATAAAAGTTCACCTTAACAAAAGCACAAAGAACATCGCAGGTGACGGCAAAGTCACTGCTATGGAATTTGCCGATGACACTATTCTTGAAGTAGATATGATCATCGTTTCTGCTGGTATTCGCCCTAGAGATGAAGTTGCAAGAGAAGCTGGTCTTACTCTTGGACCTCGCGGCGGTATCTTAGTAAACGACAGCCTTCTAACTAGCGATCCAGACATCTTCGCTATCGGCGAATGTGCACTTTATGAAGGAATGATTTACGGACTTGTCGCTCCAGGTTATCAAATGGCAGACGCTGTTGCAGAACAGTTAGTTGGTCGCGATGCCTCTTTTGAAGGTGCTGACATGTCAACAAAACTTAAACTTATCGGTACAGATGTAGCCAGCTTTGGTAACATCGAACCACAAGTCCCATTTAAAGAACTTGTTATAAACGACCCTCACTCGGCGATTTATAAGAAGTTAGTAGTCACTGAAGATGGTAAGACGCTCCTCGGCGGCATTCTCGTTGGCGACGCAGATGCATACGGTAATCTTCTACAGCTATACCAAAATGAAATGGTATTGCCTGAAGATCCTATGCAGTTAATACTGCCCGCATCAGACGGAAGCGCACCTGGCGGTGCCGGGGTAAGCGACCTACCAGATTCAGCACAGATCTGTTCATGCGAAAGCGTGTCAAAAGGCGATATCTGCAGTGCTATTGAAGATGGCGCATGCTCTATCTCTGACATAAAGAAATGTACAAAAGCTGGTACTGGTTGCGGTGGTTGTATGCCACTTGTTACAGACCTTTTCAAAGCTAAGATGAAAGAGTCTGGCGTTGAAGTAAGTAACGCTCTTTGCGAACACTTTGACATGACTCGTCAAGAAATGTACCAAACTGTCCGTGCCACTGGCATTAAGACATTTGATGAATTACTAGAGAAACACGGCAAAGGAACTGGTTGTGAAACTTGTAAGCCTGCTGCTGCTTCTATCTTCGCTTCAACCTGGAATGTTCCTATCCTTGAACAACCAAGCTTAAATGATACAAACGATGCTTTCCTTGCTAACATGCAGCAAGACGGAACTTACTCTGTTATCCCACGTATACCTGGTGGTGAGATCACTCCTGATATGCTTATCATCATCGGAGAAGTTTCTAAGCAATTCGGTCTTTATATGAAAATTACTGGCGGTCAGCGTATCGACATGTTCGGTGCTAAGCTTCACGAGCTACCAGAGATCTGGAAGATTCTTGTAGATGCCGGCTTCGAGTCAGGTCACGCCTATGCCAAATCTTTAAGAACTGTTAAGTCTTGTGTTGGTTCTACCTGGTGTCGCTATGGTGTTGGTGATGCTGTTGGTCTTGCTATACGTGTCGAAAACCGTTACCGCGGTATTCGTTCACCTCACAAACTTAAGTCTGCCGTTAGTGGTTGTACTCGTGAATGTGCTGAAGCTCAAAGTAAAGACTTTGGTATCATCGCAACAGAACACGGTTGGAACCTCTACGTTTGTGGTAATGGTGGTATGAAGCCACGTCACACAGACCTTCTTGCTGTTGACCTTGACGAAGAAACTCTTATCAAGTACATCGACCGTTTCTTGATGTACTACATAAAAACTGCTGACAAACTCATGAGAACATCTACTTGGATGGATCAACTTGAAGGTGGTATCGAGCATCTTAAAGATGTTGTCATCAATGATTCTCTTGGAATCAATGCTGAACTTGAAGCTCAGATGGAACACCTAGTTAATACTTATGAGTGTGAGTGGAAAAACGCGATAAATGATCCAGAAAAACTTAAACGTTTCAAGCATTTTGTTAATTGCGAGGATACTGATGAAACTATCGAGTTCGTTGATGAGCGCGGTCAGATCCGTCCAGCATCACACGAAGAGAAAAAACAATTAGTAGAAGTTTAAGTTTTTAAGGAATTTTGATTATGAGTAATGAATGGATTTCAGTAGGTAAAGTAGAAGACTTTTGTAAAGACCTTGGCGGTTGTGTTAAGGTTGACGGAAAACAGATAGCTGTTTTCAATGTCAAAGAAAAGTCTGAGTGGTACGCAGTGCAAAACCTTTGTCCACATGACAACCGTATGGTTCTCTCTCGTGGTTTAATCGGTGATGCAAGTGGTACTCCAAAAGTAGCTTGCCCACTCCATAAACACAATTTTGACCTCAAAACTGGCGAGCATGTCAGTGAAGGTGATGTTGACGATCTAACAACATACCCAGTAAAAGTTGAGGAAGGCACTATCTACTTACAGATGGTGTAAACCAGATCTCCACCCCCAAAAAATGAAAGAGCTCCTTCGGGAGCTCTTTTTTTGTATATAGACGTCCACTTCTAGAGTTTTTCACCGTAAAGGCTTATAAACTTCAAGGACCCTAAATGCTCAAATACCTTCCTATATTTCTTATATTCATATGCAGTCTTACCGCTACAGGAAAGCCAAATATACTTTTCATCTTTACCGACGATCAGAGTCACAGAACACTTAGCTGCTACGACGAAGCCTATGATTGGGTCAAAACTCCAAACTTAGATAGTTTAGCAAAGTCAGGCATACGTTTTGATTCTGCCTATATTGGCACTTGGTGTATGGCTTCACGTTTAACTATGCTTACCGGCCGACTTCAGCATGACATGAGCTCAGTTACTATGACTGGAGCGTACCCTTCAAGTACTTACGATCCTCAAAAAATTCCTTTCTGGCCAGCACACTTTAGAAAAAATGGCTACCAAACAGCACATATCGGTAAATGGCATACTGGTATAGATGCAGGTTACGGCCGAGACTGGGATCACCAAATTGTTTGGAATAGACCAAAGTACCCAAAAAACTCAGGGGCTTACTATAATAATCAGGAAATAGAGATAAATGGCCAACACATAGGCAAAGTAAAAGGCTATAGCACCGACAACTATACAAAATGGGCTGATACCTACATTCGCAACAGAAAGGACGATAAGCCATGGTTTATGTGGCTTTGCTATGCTGGAACTCATGGCCCTTTCACTCCTGCAGATCGCCACAAAGCACAATACCCAAATGTAAAAGTTGACGCTCCAAGAGACATTTATAGTCCACGACATGGAAAGCCAAGTCACGTTATAAACAGAAATGACTTCATCAAAAATAACAACGGCGAGCCTGAAATCGTCAAGAAAGATAAAGATAGTGGTAAAGGCTTACATGGAAATACCCTCAGTGATTGGGTTCGCCAGTACAATCAAGCCGTAAGTTCCATTGATGAAGGCGTTGGTCAATTGATCAAGTCACTTAAAGAAACGGGGCAATATGAAAATACCATCATCATCTTTTCATCCGACCAAGGACAGGCTTGGGGTCAGCACGGCTACAAGTATAAGTTTGCTCCTTACGATGCCACGATCAAATCACCATTGATAATTAGCTACCCAAAGAAATTTGCTAAAGGCCAAGCCTGTAAAGCTCATATCAGCGGTGCTGACATAGCCCCAACCATTCATGCTATGGCAGGTATAAAGCCCAAATCAGAGTTTATAGGAAAAGACTTAAGTCCCCTCCTAAAAAATCCAAATATCGAATGGAAGCATCCGGTGCTCATGACCTATACAAAACACTCATATGGTGAAGAGACTTACGCTATTCCGGAGGATGATGACCTCTTGATTCACAAAACTGGAGTTCCATGGTGGAGTTCTATTACACATGGTCGTTATAAATACATTCACTATTTCATAGAAAATGAACGGGCTGAACTCTACGACTTAGAAAAAGACCCTGAAGAGCTCAATAACTTAGCTCTTAACCCTGAGTACCAAGCCATCATAAAAAAGTATCAACAAACTATGAAAAGTGAACTGAAGCGCACAAAAGCTAGGTTTTTAGAAGAATTACCACAAGCTTCATTTAAATAAGCTTAGTTCAGGCTTGGCATAGACAGTTCAAAATTGTAAGATGTGATCAACAATTAAAGAAGATATATCGCTTACAAAATGAAGATTTGTCACCTTATAACACGCATGATTATTGGCGGAGCTCAAGAGAACACTCTTTACTCCTGCCAAGGTCAAATAGAGAATGGTCATGACGTCACTCTTGCAACTGGACCAACAACTGGACCTGAAGGCAAACTTTTAGATAATCAAAAAGTTCCTGGCTTAAAAGTCGACATTTTGCCAAATATGGTGCGAGAGCTAAACCCAGTAAAAGATATCAAAGTATATTTTGACCTCAAGAAATACTTTAAAGAAAATCAATTTGACGTCGTTCATACTCACGCTTCAAAAGCCGGCATAATCGGTAGAGCTGCTGCTTGGGCCGTTGGCATCCCTGCAGTAGTCCATACTGTTCATGGTCCCGCTTTTCATCGCTATGAAAAAGCTTGGAAAAACAAGGTCTATATCTCTGCTGAAAAATTTGCTGCAAAACGCTGCCATAAAATTCTTTGTGTTGCCGATGCTATGACAAAACAATTTCTCGATGCGGGTATATCCACAGCCGATATGTATCGAACCGTGTATAGCGGTATGAATCTCGAAGATTATCTAAGCCTTTCTGGTAAAAGCAGTGTGCGTCAAGAGCTGGGCATTCCTAAAGACGCCATAGTTATAGGTAAGATTGCGCGTCTATTTGAACTCAAAGGTCACGAATTCCTAATAAAAGCAGCAAAAAAGATAGTTGAACAAAACCCTAAAGTTCACTTCCTCTTTGTTGGTGACGGGCTTTTAAAAGATGAACTCGTTAAAGAAATCGCCGAGCTGGGTTTATCCAACCATTTTCATATGCCTGGCCTCATCCCTCCATACGACGTTCCAAAGTATGTCGATGCCATGGACATAGTCTGTCACCTTTCTCTCCGAGAAGGCTTACCACGAGCAGTTGTCCAAGGATTAGCTGCTGAGAAACCAGTTGTAACATACAATCTTGATGGAGCTCCAGAAGTAGTCTTCAATGAAAAAACAGGCTTTATCTGTCCACCTGAAACAGTTACAGAAGTTCAAGATTCACTCATCAAACTTGTCGAGTCCCAAGAAATCAGAGACAAGCTAGGCAAAAATGGCAGAGAACTAGTCAAAGCAAAATTTGCTTGGCAAAAAATGGTAGACGACTTAGAAGATGTTTACTCAAAGCTTTTAAAACAATAAGGGAGCGCGGGCTGCCAGCCCGCAAAAAAGTTAAAAAACGTGAGCTAACAACACAAAAGAAAGTCTAAGGAGCGCGGACGGCTCGTCCGCAAAAAAAAGTTAAGCCGCACAGACTAATAGAGTCAACGAAGAATTAAGGGAGCGCGGGCTACCAGCCCGCAAAAAAAACACAATCATTAAGGGCAACTAATGATCGATCAATTCAACGACAAAGAAAATTGGTACAATCGAGGTTACTTACCTCACTACGATGCAAATCATACACTTCAATTTATAACATACAGACTTGCGGATTCACTACCCCACCATATAAATTCAGAAGAATCAAATTTAACTTTCCAAACAATTGATACTACACTCGACCAGAACTTAGGATCTTGTCTACTACAGTATCCTGACATTGCTTTAATCATCAAAGAAAACTGGTTGCACTTCAATCAAAAAGAGTATGATATACTCAGCTACGTTATAATGCCGAATCACGTACATATGCTTATCAAAACGCAAAAAGCTCCACTTACAAAAATCCTTCATAGTTGGAAGTCGTATACATCTAAAAAGATTTATCAAAAACTCCAAGAAAGCACTTTTGACATTCATACTATTTCTAAAAATATTTGGCAAGAAGAGTATTGGGACACCTTCATTCGAGATGAAGCTCATTTAAATAAAGTCTTGGCTTATATTGCTGATAACCCAATCAAAGCTGGCCTAGTGAATAATATTTCAGACTACCCTTGGTATTTTGGACCTTATAAGAATGAGTAGGACTTATGCGGACAAGCTGGCCGCGCTCAAGGCAAAACGAAACTACATACTTATGCGGACAGACTGGCCGCGCTCCAGGCAAAACGAAACTACATACTTATGCGGACAGACTGGCCGCGCTCAAGGCAAAACGAAATTACATACTTATGCGGACAAGCTGGCCGCGCTCAAGGCAAAACGAAATTACATACTTATGCGGACAAGCTGGCCGCGCTCCAAGGAAATCAATGTTGAACAATTATGCGGACAAGCTGGCCGCGCTCCAAGAATATAGCGCTAATAAAAGTTAAGAGGGAGCGCGGGCTACCAGCCCGCAAAAGCCCTAAAGAGACTCGAAGATTGACTCTGCGATCTTAATGCCGTCTACTGCTGCAGATGTTATACCACCTGCAAAACCAGCTCCTTCACCAGAAGGATATAAGTTCTTAAACTTGGGAGAATTAAGTTCGATATTATCCCTTAATACTCTGATTGGAGAAGAGGTTCGACTTTCAACGCCATGAAGAATTGCTTGATCGGCTATAAAGCCAGGCATCTTACGATTGAAGTTCTTCATAGCTTTATGAAACGCTTGAGTTAACTCTTCGGGGTAGATGTCACGCAAATTCACTGGAATGATTCCACTTGGGCAAGATGACTTACCAAGTTCGCCTACCTGATTTTTCAAGAAGTCGATAACTCTCTGTGCTGGAACCTCGATAGTACCGCCAGCTTCTTTTACCTTCTCTTGAGTTTTACGCTCAATCTTATCTTGAAACTTTAATGCATCTAGAGGACCACCTGGGTACCACTTATCTTTATCGATACTGATCACTATACCTGAGTTCGCAAATGGGGAACCATGATTGTAATTCGACATACCATTCACCACCATGCGGTCTGGTTGAGCACTTGAAGGCAAAACGAAACCTCCAGGACACATACAAAAAGAGTAAACACCTATGCCGCTGTCTTTATCATGGCAAGTCAGCTTATAGTTCGCTACTGGCAGTTCTTCATGTTCCCAACGCTCGCCATACTGAGCTTCATTTACCCAGACTTGTGGATGTTCAACTCGGAAACCCATAGCCATGGACTTCGCTTCGCAAGGGACTCCTGCATCAATAATCTTTTCATAAATATCATGCGCTGAGTGACCTGTTGCTAAAATCCACCGATCTGCCTTAAACTCTGTACCATCACAATCTTGAACGGATAGAAGCTTATCTTCACTCCAATTGAATTTCTCAGCACGAGTATTGAAATGAACTGGGCAACCATTTTCATTTAAATATAAGGAAAGTTTATTAATAATTTTACGGATCTTATTACTACCAACATGCGGGTTAGCTAAGTAAAGGATCTCTTCTGGAGCACCAAAACGAACAAATTGTTCCATAGTATAACGAATCAACGGTGACTTAATTCTGGTAATCAGTTTACCATCTGAAAATGTACCGGCACCGCCTTCGCCAAAACAAACGTTTGAGTCTGGGTGAACTATACCTTTTTTCCAATGCTTCGAAATATCGCGCATACGCTCCATGATTGGTCGACCGCGCTCAAGAATAAAACATGGCATACCGCGTTCAAGTAAACGCAAGGCTGCAAAAATTCCGGCTGGACCTGCACCGATAATTCCCGTTATAGGCAACTTCTTACCCTGGGCTTTATCTAATTCTTCAAACTCTAAAGGCGGAGGTGTCTCTGTCGTAAATGTTTCAACAGAGTATACGTGGTGCAAGTTACGCTTATTTCGAGCGTCCAAAGACTTTTTCAAAATGCGATAAGATTTGCACGTTGGATCCATCTTCTGAACCTTCTTAAGAAGGTCCTCTCCAAGGCGGAGCTTTATGTTATTTAGTGTAGCCATGCCCGTATTCTATGTGACAAAGTGAATGCGGCAAGCTGCGGTCTAAAGTTTTTATCTACTAACTTCTTTTTTGCCTTTTTCGACATCTAAAGTTTTTATCTCTGACAACTTCCAGACTGCTGGCTTACTTTTGCGCTGATTCGCTAACCAATTCAACGCAGCGCTTTGGATTATCTCATGTCCGCCCTGAAAGATCGTCACTCGTGCATTATTTGAAACGCGACGAAATAAAGTCTTACTCTCTCCATAAAGTTCATCTTTTAAAGCAGGCTTTAAAGTCTGAGGCAACTTCATATTTTTATAGTAGGTTTTTATTTCATCTTCACTTAAACGGTCTTTAAGCGTCGCCACTTTATTGAAGGCATATAATGAATGAGTAAAAGGCACACTTCCCTTACGGCCATCTAAGATGCCATGATTTATATCCAAATTCACACCTTTAGCATTTTCTAAATAAGTCACTGCAGATCTTTTGATACACTCCTCTGCTGCTTTAGGGACTATATCTGGACGACCACCAACGGCGTCTTCGATATTTCGAGCATATTTACTATCTCTTTTTTTCTGCTTATCTTTCTGTTCCCACCAAGCTCTTATATCACTTATAGGAACCCATGCTGAAACTCCTGCCCATATTTCAGGTTTCCTACCAGCCATGAGCAACGAAGCATAGCCGCCACCAGAGCCACCGATCAAGTAAATTCGGTCTTCATCGACATTATAGTTTTTCTTCATGTAATCGACTATCGATTCTATATCCGCCACGACATAATCAGAGCCCATCGCTTTGGGAGTCCAGTTAGGTCCACGAAAATGAGGATGTACAAAGTGCCAATCGTTTTCTATACACCACTTAGCATATAATAAATCACCGCCTGCTGAAGTATATTTACTCGACCAAGTATGCAAGCCTACAAGCAATGGTCGCTTCTCCTTTGATTCAGCGGTATAAATCAAAGTTGGTTGTTGAGTCTTATCGATACTTGATTTATAAGTGATCTCTTTGACTTCTGCAGGCCAAGGTTTGGGTGCTGACTTTTCACTACCCAACAAACACAAAGAAAAACTCATAAAGATAATCAATCGAATCATCATATATTCACCAAATTATTTATGATAAACCTAACCTCTTTCATAAGGTCATATTTAAGGTGTAATACGTAATGATAAGTTAATTTGCGCAATTTTAGAATGCATAAACACCCCAATTCTAACAAAGAATTGGAAACCTCTTTGTATTTTTTTAGCTTTTTGGGTACTTTATGGGCATGAGTGAAACTGATCAAGAAAACTACCATACAAGAGAAACTCTCCTAGAGAAAATTCGAAACCAGCACGATGACAAGTCGTGGGAGGACTTCGTTTTCTACTATAAACACTTCATATACATCATCTGTCGACGTATGAATTTAAATCATCACGACTCTGAAGAAGTTGTCCAAAAAGTTCTCGTTAAGGTGTGGAATACTCTTCCTGGCTTTGAGTACGATAAACGTAGACGCTTTAGAGGTTGGCTCTGCCAAGTGACTGGTAACTGCGTCAAAGATCTATATCGCCAACAAAAACGCCAGGCGACCAAGATAGATAAAGCATCTCAAGACGAAAGTTATAATCCTATGGATAAAGTCTCCATGCCGGATATAACCGAGATAGCTGAGAAAGAATGGGAAACCTATATTGCCAATATGGCTTTAAATAACATTCGCCCAAAGTTTTCAGATAAAGTCATAGAAGTCTTTATCGAACTGAGTGCTGGTAAGTCCCCAAAGGAAATTGGCGAAGAACGCGAAATACCTGCAAATACTGTGAGTGTCTACAAAAAACGAGTGACTGCAAAACTCTGTGAAGAAATACGTCGTTTAAACATCGAACTTGGTTAAACGCTGCTATGAGCCAGGAAAATACTGAGTCATCTGAAAATATTTTCAAAACGATCAATCCCTCTCTTCACCAATACTTCAACCTTGCCTCGGAAGACGTAAGTACACCTCAACCTATTTTTGATGAAATAGCCGCAAATGAAAAGCGCTATGACCAAGGAGTTCTCATCAATCAGGGAGGGATGAAGAAAATCCTCCAGACAACGGATACTTTAACTGGCCGCCCTGTTGCCATGGCAACTTTATTAAAGCCTGACGATCCTCAAAAGGTAGAACGCTTCCTACGAGAAGCGCGACTTACGGCAACACTAGAACATCCAAACATCATTCCTGTCTACGATATAGGCTTAACTGACAGTTCAGACCCATTTTTCACGATGAAACTCATCGGCGGCAAAAGTCTCTCAAAGATTTTAAAAGAACTCGGAGAAGGTACTTCTAAAGTTTCACTACAAAACTTGCTCGATATATTCATCAAGATCTGCGATGCCATTTCCTATGCACACTCCAAAGGTATCCTCCACTTAGACCTAAAGCCGTCGAATATACAAATAGGTGAATATGGCGAGGTTCTCGTTTGTGACTGGGGTTTAGCTAAAGTAACTGATGCACCCGACGAAACTATCGACGGTGAGCTCGATCCATGTTTTTATAACGACATAACTCTCGATGGCATCATTAAAGGTACACCTGGCTTTATGGCTCCAGAACAAATCGACTCTAAGCTTGGTGATAAAACTAAACAAACTGACATATATGCTCTCGGGGGAATCCTTTATACGCTGTTGACACTTAGGCCGCCTATAAAAAAGGATAATGTTCAAGAAGTTCTCGATGCAACAGTTGCTGGAGAGGTACCAACGCCATCCGAGCTAAGCTTACCTTTCAATGTTCCTTTAAGCCTAGAAGCCGTCGCCATGAAGGCTTTAGACAAAGACTCTTCTAAACGTTACAAAAGCGTTATTCTCTTGAGGAATGACATTCACAAGTGGCTAGGAGGCTTTGCTACATCTGCAGAAAATGCCGGATTCCTCAAGTCTGCTATTTTATTATTGAAGCGTCATAAAGCGGTTGCATCACTACTTGTGTTCATCGTTGCCTCGCTCATCCTCTCAATGGTCACCATCAGCCATAAAGAGCGAGAAGCGACAAATGCTCTTATGCTTTATGAAGAGGAAAAACGTCAAACGGAGATCATCGGCAAAGAAGCATCTCCACGTCTTGTCTATATGGCAAAACAAGCACTAAACTCTTTTGAGTACGACGAAGCCATACAGTTTATTGACCAATCAATTGATCGCGATCCTGTGAACCAAGTTGCCTACGCTTTAAAAGGAGTTATTCACTTCTATCGCCAAGAGTTCAATCAGTCACTAGCAGCGTTCAATCAAAGTGGAAAATACAAAAAAAACTATAAAAAGTTCGTCCTTATCGCACAAGATTTAAGCAAGACTAAAGCCGATGATGAAATGCTACCGAGCAGCAAAGTCATACCACTTCTCAAAAAGTTTAACAGAACCAATCACATCTTCAAAATCTATCGCTTCTGCATTGCAAATTACAAGTCATTAGATGACCACATGAAAACATGCTTCTTCATGCTGAAGTATCACAACCCACAAAACAAAAAGTGGAATTTGAATTTCACTCAAACTGATGACGCGGCTTACTTAGACCTATCGAAAAATAGATTCCTTGCTCATACTGGCTGTGTTCGTGACATACCAATAAATCACTTAAATATTTCAAATACTGACATCTGGCAAAGTTGGATGTTTGAAGAGATGCCTCTTATCGAACTACGAATGGTAAATACCAAGATTCAAAGCATAAAAGACATACTTAAAATCCCCACTTTAAAAAGGCTTTATATCAATAAGAAAAAGTGGCCAAAAGCAAAACCACCGAAAGACTCATCTCTACAAATCATTCGTATCTAAAATTATTTTTAGATAAACGCTCATAAAACATGTTAGGTTTTCAAAACTATGGGAGTGTTTAGGTAAATCTATATCAATTACGGATGCTATTTATGAAAAAATTTACACTGATTGAGCTGCTCGTTGTCATTTCTATCATAGGTATTTTAGCCAGTATTCTGCTGCCATCCCTCAGCCAAGCTCGCGAGAAAGCGACACAAACAGTCTGTCTGAGCAATCAACGTCAAGTAGGCTTTGCGACTGCCTCCTATATCCAAGACAATAAGGGCTTTGCTCCTTTAGATGATGCTATTCCGTATGAAGGTCGTGTTGGCGGTCGTGTCTTTTGGCATAATCGACTAGTTCCACACTATCTCAATCAAGGAAACGTAGATTTATTTGGACCAGCTGAAGTCCAATACTGTCCGACTCGTGAAGATGTCCAAAATAACTGGGAGTCAACAATCGCGATGAACTCTCATATCACTGGAGATGTCTGGGGGCCACAGAAAAATACCTTACAAGCAACTGCGTCGGAAACGATGATGCTGATGGATTCTTATAAAACTATACGATCTAGCTGGAGCTCTGCATTGACAGTTACTAAGTTGGTTGAAGAAGACGCTGCGAGTAATATCGCTAGACATCTAAAAAAGGCTGTAGTCACTCACCTCGATCTTAGCGGTAAAGCTAGAAGCTATAAGTACCTCATTCCTGGCGGGAGTGATGATCATACATTTTTCGATCCCGAACAATAAAAAGGCGACCTCTTTCGAAGTCGCCTAAATAATCTATAGATTTTTTAAAATACTAAGACTTCACCTGAACTTCAGGAGTCACAAACTCTTGTATCTTATCAACAGTCTCTGCTTGAGCCCAGCTTAAAGCTTTTTGGAACATCGCGTCCCATTCTTGACGAATACAGATAATACCAGAAGCTCTTTCATCTTCATTCCAGTCAATCGTAATCAACTTAAGGTCACGACCTATAACTATGCCGCGTTCATCGGCTAAAGTCATAACGAACGGCACCATATAAAAGTCAGGAACAAAGAGATAATCCATCTCTGAGATCTTATCTAAAGCAGCACGGATGTGCGGTAACATTTCTTTCGTAGACTTGTCGCCACTTCTTCCCATATAGGCAAGAGAAAAACCGTACTCATAAATCATCTGATGGAAATAAACTTCACGTTCAGCAAGAAAGGATTCTTCTAGGTCAAGTTCAGGAACTAAAAGCCCCATACGCGCCTTGTCATTTTCTGCTTTAATGTGCTCAAAAACAGAACGAATGGCTTTATTTGTGTCTGTTGTTACAAAGTTATAGGCTGGTATTGGACGATTGATCAGTATTTGCGGGATAGCCGCCTTATAAAGACTGGCGATATAACCGTATGACTTTATTGAAGGACGACTCCAAATAACTCGACTGCGGTCATTTTGCAAAACTTCACTAAAGCTTTTCTCAAAGTCCTTACTACCGACGATCGTGTGCTTCATGTTCTGTGACACATTCGTCAACATCAGAGAAAGTTTTGAGTGAAAAGTATTTACTTCATCACACTCTTTCTCTGTGTTTAACACTATGTAAAGATGTGGTTCAGAATTACGGGTATCTAACACATAGGTACCTGAACCTTGAGTTGAGGAAAGTAAACCTTCTTCAACTAGCTGACGGATAACTTTGTCGATAGATGCACGAGCAATATTGTACTTGTTCATCATCGTCATACGCGTTGGCAGTTTTGAACCAGGCGGGTAAACACCATCGCGGATATCTTTGCTTATCCAGTTTTTAACTCTATCAGTTACACCCATAATTCACCTCAATTCACAATTGGTTATTTGGCTTTCGCTATTTCTCTGACACGAGCATTGCGCCACATAACCAGTCTTTCTTCTGGGTACCTAACACTGTGAACCTGGAAAGCTATAAAACCTTTAGTAGTCTTATCATCTTTAAGGTCGGCAGCAGGCACGCCGTTAATCCAAGTGCGAATATGGTTACCAATTGCTAAAATTCTAACCTTATTCCACTCATTTTGCCTAAATGCCTTTTGAGCTGCAGGATTATCTTTAAGTGGATTCAACCAACCGCGACCAGCTTCTTCAAAAACACCAGCACTCCAAGCACGAGATGATGGGTCTATTTCTGACTGATAACCCCAAACACGACCATTGCCGTCTTTAGATGGTTTTTGGTTACTGCGGAACTGAACGCCTGAGTTAAGTTTTGGGTCAACTTTGAACTCAAACTCCATTTCGAAATCTGCATAAATTTTCTTAGTAGCAAGAAAACTGTTTCCTGTCTTCGGTCTAGTTTTACCGATGATAACACCATCTTTGATCTCATAAACAGCTTTACCGCCCTTTTGTTCAAAAAGCTCAGCCTTATCTAAAGAATTCCAATCTGCATAAGTATTACCAGCTTCATCAACATAGGTTGTAGAACAGCCTGCAAAAAAAGCTACAGCTAAAAGCAATAGTAAGTTCTTCATATTATTTCCCCTCAAGTGTTGCTGGTTTATAAGGTCCAGCTTGTGATTTTGTTGCAGCTCTTACTTTTTTGAAATCTGCTTCTGTAACAACACTAGCTTTGTTTCCGAAGTGATTTCTGATAAATGTTGCGATGGCCGCAAGGTCTTTATCTTTAAACATAGGGTTAGCACCAAGTCCTGGCATAGGCATAGGAGTATTGTACTTCTTACCACCAACTGTGATTGGTCCATAAAGGCCGTGAAGCATAACTTTAGCTAGTAATTCTTTACTACCAGTTACCCACTCACTTTTAATAAGAGGTGGTCCCATGTTTGGTAAACCTTGAGCATCTGGTCCGTGGCAACCGAAACAGTTTGCATGACCGTAGAAAAGCTCTTCACCTTTCTTAAAGATAGCTTTATTTTTCTTAGAAAGTTTATTGTAGTTAGACTTCACTTTCTGTGACTGACCAACTCTAGATAACATCCCAGCAAATTTCTTACTTTTTAAAGTCGCAGCGATAGGTTTGAAAGCCGCTTCCTTACCAGTAAGCCCACTTATAGCAGCTTCATTGATAAACTTCTTATCTTTGAATTTATCTAAAACTACTTTCAATGTTTGAAATGAGGAAGGATCATTTATTGTACCAGCTGTTAGCGCAACCTGTAAAGCTAGCTCATAGTTTGCAGAAGCTGCTTCTTTAGCTAAAACAGCGGCGAATGCTGTATGTTCTGTTGCTGGTAAGAACTCTGCAACTGCTAGGGCACTTATCTTTGCTTTTGTTTCACCGTTTTGAAGTGCAGACTTAACTGCATCTAAACTAACAGCGTCGAGGCCTTGAAGAGTCCAAAGTGCATTTACAATAGCTTTATCATCTTTAGAAGAACCAATCAATGTTTTAATTGCTGCAACTACAGATTGATCGTTCTTCTGAACAATGAGCTGACGAGCAAAGTCTCTGTACCAACCGTTTGCATGTGCTAGGTAAGGAACAAGAGCTGCTGCTGATTTACTAGAAAGCTTAGGCTGTGCACCAAGTTTATTCGCTTTCCAGCGAAGTCTGTAGATACGGCCTTTGTCATTATTATTTTTATCTAGTCCACGAGAAAGAATCTGCTTTCTTAGGTAACTAGTTACAAATACACGGTGCTGTAAAATACCGTGATAAAGATCTAAGATGTAGATAGAACCATCTGGCGCCGTGTACATATTTACTGGACGGAACCTTTCATCTGTTGATGCAAGGATCTCTGCTTTTGGATAAATCGCTTCACCAGATAGAGAACCTTCTTTTTCAACTAACTTTCTAGCTGAAACAAGGTTTGCTGACGGCTCAGGTGTTAAAACCATACCATAAAATTCTTTAGGAAACTGCTCGCCACGGTAAACCATGCTTCCGCTTGCAGCAGTAAACTTCTTCAATTTACCAGAAGGCATGTGAAGCATACCTGGTAGATATCCACGGTTAATACCAGGAGTCATACGAATTGGGTAAACTTCATTTCCACCAATTCCTTTAGCACCCATCTTTACTATAAAACCAGGGTTTCTAAGAAGTGAACCAGGTCTTAGGTACTCACCTTGAGCTACTGAGCTATTACCATTGTGGTAAAATCTACCGTAGTCATCCATCGCCAATCCCCACTGACCGCGATTTTCTGTTTTGCGAAGTACTAGTTTAAAGTACTTATTTTTATAAATCTCTTTTGAGTTAGCCGGCAAAGCTGCATCAAGGGGAATAGCTTTGTAAGCATTCGAACTTTTTGCATTGTAGTACCAGTTATCCATACCATAGAGCATGGTATTTGGCTTATGCTCAACACTACCGCCTTTAGCATAGTCTTTGTGAGCTAATTCACGCTTACCAGCTTTTAAACCAGGAAGAACCTCTGCAAAGAACAAACTATTGTTATCTGCATAGAGGATTCCACCTTTAACAAAGGCTATAGCACGTGGTAAAATAACATCATCGAGAAAAACAGTGCGCTTATCTACTTTGCCGTCTCCATTGGTATCTTCCAAAATAGAGATGCTGTTCTTATTCACTTCCTCGTTCTTGCCATCTACATTCGGCATATATGTATTCATTTCACAAACCCACATACGACCTTCGCCATCGAAAACCATAGTTACTGGATTGAATACATGAGGCTCATAAGCAACAGCTTCAAGAGCAAAACCATCTTGCAACTTCACTGACTCAATTGCTTTTTCCGCTGACAGCAAAGGAGCTGCAGGGATTTTCTCAGGAGCGATAACATCTTTCATGTTATGACCTTTACGGTCACCACTTTGAGCAGATGCGGATACTGTAGCTCCGAGTATTAAAGACGAAATAAGCGCCAACTTTTTCATTTTACTTCTCCAAATATTATTTCACACACGACCATACAAACACCTTTTAAGACTTAACCTTCGTAAAGACCGTAAGAGTAATCAAGGTCTTTTAAGATTTTCATAAGCTTCTGGCCATATTCAACATATAAACCGTAGCTTTTATCATTTGGTGTATTCAATGCTGCTGGATCGTGGAATATCGCTGCCAAGTGTGGCTCAATAGAAATACCACCGTCATAACCATCAGCTTTAAGATCTGTAAGGATCTCTTTGACATAGCCCTGACCTTCACCTGGCATAGTGTAAGTTTCCTTACCGCCATCAACTGGATTCAGAGTATCTTTGATGTGAATATAAGCGATATGTTGTTTGATTTTAGAGTAGAACTCCCAACTATCTTGCCAAACGTCGCCGCCTTTAGAAAAGTCTTTCATGAACGGGCTGTTGCCTGTATCATAGATAAGCTTTAGATCTGGAACATTGTCCATAAGCTCAAGAGTGTGCTTCCAGCTCATTCCACCGTAGTTCATACAGTTTTCATGAACAGGCTGAATACCAGCAGCTTTGAAAAGTCTAACAACTTCAGTAAGTCTTTTGAAACGCTCTTCAGCATGTTGCTCTTCACCTTCACAGCGAGAGTAGCTCATGATACGGATAAGCTTTGTTCCTAAACGCTGCATTCTTGGAATAGCGCGCTCAACTTCTGCAAGTGTTATATCAAATGGATCAAGGATATTCTTAGCCCAGTTACCGATAGCAGAACCAAAACAATTGATCTTAATATTTGCAGCATCTAGTTTTTGGCAAACAACTTCAAACTCTTCGTCTGAAATGTCGTGAATATTCTTACCTTGGATGTTTCTTGACTCGATAGCGTTCCAACCAAGTTCTTTAGTCGCTTGAATCTGCTTATCGAAATCTTGTGATGCCTCATCGGCAAAACCTGTTAAATACATTTTTCTTCCTCTCTAAAAAAATAAAAACTATAGATTAACTTTTTCGCCGCCGTTTTTAGCGGACTTATAAATTGCGCAAATAACTTCAACTGCACGACGGCCTTCAACACCACCAGTAATAGATGGGCGACCTTCTTCGACAGCTTGTATTGCTTCTTCAAAGTTTCTTTGGTGCCACTCAAAGCTTATAGCACTTGGGTCTGCAGCTCCTGCACCACCCTCTTCTGCACCAACGCCATACTGTTTAAGTACTTGAGCGTCTTCTGGCTTCTCGTCTTTAAATTCCCAAACGCTGAACTTATCGTCAACCATAAATGCAGAACCTGCATCACCTGAGATTTGAACTTGTGCAGGGTGTCCTTCTTTAGACCAACAAGCCGTTGAACCTTGGATAACACCGCGAGCACCATTTTGGAACTCAACTATTGCTACCGCAACATCTTCAACTTCTATGTCTTTGTGAGCTTCAAGACCAGCAAAAGCACAAACGCTCTTCACATCACCCATAAGGTGAATAAGAAGGTCAATAGTGTGTATCGACTGATTCATAAGAGCACCACCACCGTCAAGGGCCCAAGTACCTCTCCAAGCACCACTATCGTAATACTCTTGAGTTCTCCACCACTTAACATAGGCATCTGCTAAAACGATCTTGCCAAAGCGACCATCTTCGATAGCTTTCTTGAAAATCTTAGTTGATTCATTGAAACGACGAGGAAGTACACCGATCAACTGAACGTTATTCTTTGCACATGCTTCAAGCATAGCGTCGATTTTTTCAGTCGTTACATCTAGCGGTTTTTCAACGATAACGTGCTTACCAGCATTAGCAGCAACTATCGCCGGATCCATGTGAGCACCACTTGGAGTACAGATAGTTACAAAGTCCATATCATGAGCTACAAACTCATTTATATCAGCGTAAGCCGCACAATTATTTTCTTTCGCAAAGGCTTCAGCTCTTTCGCCATTTCTATCGAAGATAGCAACGAGCTCTGCATTTGGCATAGCTTCAAATGCTTTTGCGTGAAATTGGGAAATCATCCCGGCGCCAACTACGCCAAATTTAAAAATTTTACCAGACATAATTATTCCTTAATCAGTTGCTTCTTCGCCATCAATCAGAGCTGAAGCATCTTCATTTTTATGTTTATTATTCATGTATACTTGTCCTGCGATAACCAAGACAACAAAAGTGATAAGACCAACTGTTCCGATTGGGAAGTCACCCATCTTTTTAGTAGTAGCTGTATAAGCTGCTGCAGAACCAGTAATCAAAAGAGATGTACCCATAAGTAGGTTCCAAAGAACTCGTTTACCGCCTTCTGGACGACTATCGCCAAGAATCTTTTTAGAGTTCATCATGAGGAAGAAAGCTAGGAAGGCAATAGGTAAGAATATGTAACCAATGGTTGAGGTCACGATGGCTAAAAAGGCTTTTGAACCACCACTCCAGAAAACTGGCCATAGAACACCTGTACCGCCGCATAAGATACCGATCTTATGATAAATACCGCCGTGTGGTTTATCGAACATCTCACTAAACACAAATCCTGAAATAAGCATCAGCATTGAGATAGTTGATAGGGCCATGGCTAGTACACCTATACCAAATACTGTATTCGCGAAACTCTTGTTAGAGGTAAGAGTTGAAAGTGAGTCTGCAAATGCACCAGTATCACGATTAATAAGTAGAGCAGCAATCTTTTTCTCGCCGTCTGCTACTTCACCAAGAGATTCACTACCTGTTCTCTTCTTGATAATCTTCTCGAAGCTTGAGAAACCTTTGTTTGTTTCATCGACAACAACGATGCCATCTTTTTCTGAGATAAGACCTTCAAAAGTTTTACCGTGGAACATGTGAGCTGAAGCAATAACAACACAAGATACTGCGAGAACGAAAGGAATAACCATACCAGTTGAAAGGTCAAATATAGCAAGACCGCGGTGGTCTTTACCCCAACCTTTATTTAGCATAGAGAAAGGAAGTAAGAAAGTCATGTTGATACCAACTGCTGCAGAAGCTGCACCGATAAGACGAGTACGCTGTTCAGATATAATGACGTTTGTCCAGTATTCTTTTGCCTGAGGCTCAAGTGCATTTAGAAAATCACTGTAGCCAGTCGCTGGACGAAACCACATACCGAAGTCTGGGATAAAACCGGAAATAACCGCACCCATATTAAAGTCATCTGCAGTTGTCGCAAGTTTAAAAACAACACCCATAAATGCAAGAACGATACCAGCTACAACAAGCTTCAATGTCCATTCATAGATCTTAATACCGATACCTTCTTTACCGTAGCAAAGAGTTATGCCAGTAACAACGAAAAAGATAATAAATGAAACAACATATTTACTTGTATCGCCTTCGACATTTGCGAAAGCTTCGGGCATAAGGTTTTGACTAACTGCGGCGTATGCAAGAGAATACTGTGGAAGGACCCAAACTAAGTTCGCAAGTAAAGATGCGATCAACCAACCCCAAGCAAGAACTGGGTTTATTTTAGTCTTAAGAGACTTAAACGGCGACTCTCCTGTTGATAGAGTTACATAAGCAATAGCACAAAGCATGGTTACACCCATAAGCATTGCTACTAGCTGAACCCACATAAACTCGTAACCACCGATAACACCTAGAAATAAAGCACCTGAAAGTGAACCACCACCAAGTGTAATCGCACTCTGTAGCCAACCTGGGCCAGACATCTTTACGTAGGTTTTAAGAACAGACAGGCCGCCTTGCTCTTTTGCAGCAACAAGTTGCTGTCTTTCTAATTCAGCTTTTTCGCTCATTTAAATGATTCCTATTTCAACTCTTTTATTTTTGCATTTTTGAATTTGTAAAGCTTACCTTTCTCACCGTGGTGCTGAAGACCGATATAACCATCTGCGTCTTTGCTGTCGAATATGTGTGTAGTGAGAACACCGTTTATAGAAATCTTTATTTCAGAACCTTTGCACTCGATTCTGTACTTGTTCCAATCGTGACGTTTGAAAGCGTTTTTCTTTTCTTCGGTCCATTCTGGACTAAGGTTCTTTGTAAAAAATTCATCTGTACCAACTTTGAAGTCTCTGTCAGGGTGCATCCATTTACGGCGACCTTCATCGTATAAACCACCACTCCACTTACGACTTGAAGGATCACACTCTGCTTGATAACCCCAAGCCTTATTCTTCTTTTTCATACATCTGAAAAGAACACCTGAGTTAGATTTCCCTTCTGGCATTTTTATTTCTACTTCAAAAATAAAGTCTTTATATTTCTTTTCGGTACAGAGAAAAAACTTTTTCTTCTTTGTGTTCATGTGGACTTCATCCCCTACTACAGAGACCTCGCCCCATTCATATGGATTTTCCCAACCTGTTAGGTCTTTACCATTGAACAGATTTACAAAGCCTTCTTCAGCGGCTGCTGAAAAGAAAACTAACAAGGATGCTAAAAAGAAAAATCTACGCATTATAAGGGAACTCCTGAATTTACTATTTTGTTTCATGCAATAAAATATATTCATAGTATCTAAAAATAACTCATGACATTTTCAAATATTTCACACTTTATCTTTCAGTAGGCAAATAAAACAAATTGACTACAAAAAAATATGCCTAGTAAAGATACACACAAACAGGCAAATATTGAGAAACAATAAACTTAACTATATGCACTTGTCAAGAGCAAAAACTAGTATTATCTATTAATCATAAGATTTTTTGACTAGTAAATCAGGCAAATTAATAAATATAGGCAATTAGGCAATATGAAAAAAGAATTTATGTGCAAAGATTTCGTTTTAGAAAACGAGACAGCTTCTGAGCTCTACCACAAGTATGCAGCTCCACAACCAATCATCGATTATCACAATCATTTACCGCCTGAAGACATCGCAAACGACAAGGTCTACAAGACTATAACAGAAGTCGCTTTAGGTGGAGACCACTATAAATGGCGCGCTATGCGCATCAACGGTATCGATGAACGATTAATCACAGGCGACGCTTCAGACAAAGAAAAGTGGGATGCATGGGCAGCCACTATGCCACACACTCTAAGAAACCCTTTGTTTCATTGGCAACATCTAGAACTTCAGAGATACTTCGGCATAACGGACGTCCTAAGCCCAAAAACTGCTGATGCAATCTATGAGAAATGTAACGAGATGCTGGCTCAACCAGGCTTCTCTGCTCGTGGTCTTCTCGCAAAAATGAAAGTTGAAGTTGTCTGTACGACAGATGATCCAGCAGATAACCTTGAGCATCACATAGCGATTAAAAAAGAAGGCATCGACTTAAAAGTTCTTCCGACATTTAGACCAGACAAGACTCTAGCGCTTGATGATTCAAAGCTTTGGAACGAGTACGTCGACAGACTTGCTGCGACTGCCGAGCAAGACATTAATAGTTTTGATGAACTTATCTCTGCAGTTCAAAAACGTCATGACTTCTTCCACGAAGTTGGCTGTCGTTTGTCTGACCACGGTCTTCCTGAGCCATATGGCGAGTCTTCTACTCAAGAAGAATTGAACGTTGCTTTTGATAAAATCCGCAGTGGTAAAGAAATTCTAGAATGCGAGAAACTTAAACTGAGAACTGCTCTCATGGTTAGGTTTGGTCGTATGAATGCCGCTAAAGGTTGGACTATGCAACTTCACATGGGACCCATTCGCAACAACTCAACGAGAATGTTCAACAAACTCGGTCCAGATGCAGGTTTTGACTCTATAGGTGACCGTCTTATCGCTGAGCCACTTTCAAGATTTTTAAATATGCTCGACATAACTGCTGAGCTTCCAAAAACTATACTTTATAACATCAATCCATCTGACAACGAAACTCTAGCTACTATGTGCGGTAACTTCTCTGACGGTTCAACTGCTGGAAAAGTTCAATTTGGTTCAGGCTGGTGGTTCTTGGACCAGAAAGATGGTATGGAAAAACAAATGACTGCTCTTTCAAATCTTGGTTTGATCAGTCGCTTTGTCGGTATGCTTACCGACTCTCGTTCATTCTTGTCATTTCCAAGGCATGAATACTTCCGCCGTATCCTTTGTAACCTTTTTGGTAAGGATATGGAAAATGGCGAAATCCCTTACGATATGGAAATGGTTGGTGGGATCATCGAAGACATCTGTTATAACAATGCCAAAAAGTTCTTTGGCTTTTACGACTAAGCGTGTCACAAAAAAAGTCTAGATGTCGGATAAGCGATTATCAGGGTGTTCTAAGACTTGTATAGAAATTTAAAAACATCGAGGAAATTATATGTCCAGTATTAAAGATAAAGTTTGCGTAGTTACCGGTGCCGCCGGCATCTTGTGCTCAGCCATGGTTGAAGCACTTCTTGAAGATGGAGCAAAAGTTGCACTTCTCGGTCGAACAGAAAGTAAACTAGTCGATCTTAAAAATGCATTAGCCAAAAAAGGTTTAACTGAAACTTTGGTTGTTGCCGCAGATGTTTTGAGCTCTGAAGACTTACTTAAAGCCAAAGCATCTATCAATGAAACTTGGGGTAAAGTTGACATACTCGTCAACGGCGCTGGTGGTAACCACCCAGACGCGACAAGTAAAGCTGAACAGATGCTTCCTGAAACGCCACTTGAAGACAGCTTCTTTGGTATGTCTCTTGACGCATTTGGCTTTGTTTTTGATCTAAACTTCAAAGGCACACTTTTACCTTGTCAGATCTTCGGTAAAGACATGATTGACTCTGGTGCTGGTAACATCATCAACATCTCATCTATGTCTGCAGATCGTCCACTAACGAAAGTTGGGGCTTACTCATCTGCAAAAGCTTCTGTAGATAGCCTAACTCAGTGGTTGTCTGTTCATCTAGCTACAAGAAACATCCGCGTAAATGCTCTAGCTCCGGGTTTCTTCGTAACTGGACAAAACAAGTTCCTCCTTTATCAAGAAGACGGAGAAACTCCAACTGCGAGAGGGCAGAAGATCATCAATAACACTCCAATGGGAGAGTTCGGTGAGCCAGAAGATCTCAAGGGCGCTATAAAATTCCTTGCTGGTCCTGCCTCAAGATTCGTCACTGGAGTTATACTCCCAGTTGATGGAGGCTTCTCAGCGTTCTCCGGAGTTTAAACCTAGTATGTATGTGTATATCGTAATGGGTGTTAGCGGCTGTGGAAAAAGCACCGCCGGCAAAAACTTAGCTAAGGCTTTAGGCTTACCATTTCATGATGCCGATGATTTTCATCCTGATGAAAACATCGAAAGAATGAAGTCTGGTCAAGCTCTTGATTGTATGGATCATAGAATACCTTGGTTAACAACACTCAATAAAGAAATTAAAATATGGAATACTCAAGGCGGCGCAGTTTTAGCATGTTCTTCTCTAAGACGTATTCATAGAAATTTACTTCGCGAAAGAAATAATGTGAAGTTTGTTTATCTCTATGGAAGTCGTGAGATCTTGCTAAGTCGCATGCAAGGCCGAGACCATTTCATGCCATCTTCGTTACTTGACGATCAGTTGGAAACTCTTCAGGAACCTATCGATGCATTGCATGTTTGCATCGATCAAAGCCCTGAAGAAGTAGTGGAAGAAATACTTTCGCAACTTTCCGACTCAGACAAACTCGCATAAATACGAAGGAACTTTAAAATAGGTGGATGATTCTCAACAGGTATGTGTGTTGTTCACCTAAAAATTGAATCAAAAGTTTAAGCGAAAGCTAACTATTTTTAAATTAAGAAAGTCAGTATTAGGATATATGTTATGGAACTGAAACAAAATTGCAAATACGCAATGATCATCCCTACTAGTATGGGAATTCGTCTAACGCCTGCTAACAATCAGCCGTTTCACACTAGTGACACATTCAAAATTCAAGCTACAAGTGCAGAGTCGAACGTTGGTAGCGTATCTTCTTTCCTTGGCTTAGACGTAAAAGTTTTAACTGCCTTTGTTAAAGACAGCCCTATTTCTCACATCATCAAAGGTGACCTACGTGCTCGTGGCATGACTTTTGAAGGTCCTGAGTTCGAACAAGACAATCCTTGGGGTTACCGCCACCAAATCAACATGGCTGACTCTGGTTGGGGTTCACGTGGTCCTCGCGTTCAAAATGACCGTGCTGGCGAAGTTGGTAGAGCTCTAAATGTAAAAGATTTCGATCTAGATAGAATCTTCGGTAAAGAAGGCGCTCAGATCGTTCACCTTTCTGGTCTTATCGCTGCACTTTCTCAAGAAACTACACAGTTCTGTTTAGACATCGCTCGCAAAGCAAAAGCTAACGGTACACTTGTTTCTTTCGACCTAAACCACAGAGCTTCTTTCTGGACTGGTCGTGAAGAAGAACTACACAACAGCTTCAAAGAAATCGCAAGTCTTTCTGACATACTTATCGGTAACGAAGAAGACTTCCAGCTTTGTCTTGGAATCGAAGGCCCTGAAGCTGGCGGTCAAGGTATCGACAGCAAAATCGACAGTTTCAAAGAAATGATTGAGCGTATCAAAGCTGCTTACCCTAACGCATCTGCATTTGCAACGACTCTTCGTGAAGTTGAAAGTGCAAACCTTCACAAATGGGGCGCAATCGTCCACGAAGGTTCTAACTGGCACGTTATCAAACCTCGCGATATCGGCGTTTACGACCGTATTGGTGGTGGAGACGGTTTCGTTGGCGGTATGCTTTATGGCGTACTTAAAGGTTGGGAATCTGAGAAGTGGGCTCAATTTGGTTGGGCAAGCGGTGCATTCACTGCAACACTTTTCACTGACTACGCTCAGCCTGCTGACGAAGATCAGATCTGGAGTGTATGGAAAGGTAACGCTCGCGTTAAGAGATAATTTTATCTGAGGGGGAGTCTCATACCCTATATGTGAGGCTCCTACTTTTTCTAAAACCAATAATTAGTCTTTCTAAATATTGGTCTGATTACTGGTCCCTTCTCACTAACTACTGATCACTAACTACTGATTACTAGTCCCTAACACCTAACCACTGATTACTAATCCCTAATCCCTAACACCTAACTACTAACACCTCCAGACCAAACAATGAAAAAAATCACAGACGGCGCGAAAGAGCGCATCATATCCAGCGCTGATCTGGAAGCACACATCGACAACTTTCTTGCTTCACACGAAGGCAAACTTGATAGACTTTTACTCCTTCCTCCAGACCATACTCGTTTAAATTCTCGTGCTGGAGAAATAACTGCCTATATCTATAACAAACTTAAAGATACTTGTACCATAAACATCATGCCTGCTTTGGGAACTCACTTCCCTATGACTGAAGAACAATGTCACATGATGTTCGGCACCAGCATTCCTATGGAAGCTTACATGCCACATGACTGGCGAAATGCACTTATCGAACTTGGCGAAATACCAGCTAGCCGCATAAAAGAACTCTCAGAAGGAAAACTCGACTTTACTATGCAAGTCGCAGTTAATAAAGAACTTATCGAAGGAAACTACGACCTTGTCTTATCAATTGGTCAAATAGTTCCACATGAAGTAATCGGCATGGCAAACTATACTAAAAATGTCATGATCGGTATCGGCGGTGGAGATACTATAAATAAATCTCACTACCTAGGTGCTGTTTACGGCATGGAAAGAATCATGGGCGAAACAAACAGCCCAGTTCGCGCAGTTTTAAACGAAGGTTTCGATAAGTATGTCCGACCTAAAACTAACACTCAGTTCATCTTAACAGTCATCGGCAAAGAAGACGAAGACCTCGTTATGCGCGGTGTTTACTTTGGTGATGACGACGAAACATTTGCTGAAGCTTGTGAATTGAGTCGTGCAGTCAATCTTGATAATGTTAGTAAGCCTATTCAAAAATGCGTTGTTTACCTAGACCCTGAAGAGTTTAACTCAACATGGTTAGGCAACAAGTCTATCTATCGTACTAGAAAAGCTATGGCAAATGGCGGCGAACTGATCGTCCTTGCTCCAGACCTTCATACATTTGGCGAAGACCCTGAAATCGACCGACTCATTCGTAAGTATGGCTACCTTGGTACTGACCAAACACTGAAAGATGTTGAAGAAAATGAAGAACTCGCCAACAATCTTTCCGCTGCAGCCCACCTCATCCATGGTACAAGCGACGCTCGTTTCAACATCACTTACTGCCCTGGTAAAGATGTAACTCAAGAAGAAATAGAAAGTGTTGGCTACAAGTACATGTCGTATGCCGATGCAATCAAAAAGTACAACTACAAAGAAATGAAAGATGGCTGGAATACTATTGATGGTGAAGAGATCTTCTACATTAGCAACCCTGCTCTCGGTCTTTGGCAAGCTGACTTAGGCTAAATTGAGTTATTCCCAGGCTTCGGTCTGGGAGATAATTATTACTTAGGAATAATAAATGAGTTCTTCAGACAAATTTATCTATCTGCTTTCATCTAACAAAGAATACGATGAAGCAAAAGAACTAGGTTTTCTATTTAGGGAATCACTTAAACTTGAAGGCTTCATTCACGCCTCCTCAAAAGACCAGCTAAATCGTGTCGCCAACAAGTACTATAAAGAAACTGTTAAGCCTCTTGTTATAATCGTAGAACAAAATGCTGTCTCTCCTGAAGTTAAGTGGGAAACTGCTGCAGGTTCTCTTTATCCTCACATATACGGCCCTTTAAATATGAATGCCGTAAGTGAAGTTATTCCAATCTCGCTTAATTCTGATGGTATTTACGACATTTCCTTCTAGCTAAAGCAAAATAACTCAAACAATTCTGCAAGGTTTCTGCTTATTCCATTGCATATTTCGCCTGTCGACGTTAAAATTCTCTTATTATGACTACACCAAGAACCAGACAAACACTGCTAGAGAAACTACGCGATCGTTACGACGAAGCCTCTTGGGTGGAGTTTCAGGAAACTTATGGCCCATATATCATGAGAATTTTAAGAGCTCTCCACATGAACTCTCACGATCGAGATGACCTTCACCAAAACATCATGCTTATCTCTTGGAAGTCTCTACCAAAGTTTAATTACCAGCCTGAAAAAGGTTCTTTTCGTGCCTGGATTAGTACGGTAACGAGAAGAGAATGTGGTCACTTTATAAAGAAGCGTCAGAAGACATTTATTAGCGTCAATGAAGAAGAAAGTCAAAGACTTAAAGAGTCTCTCGACACACTTGCCTCTCCAGATATAGAGAATAACATCAACAATGAGTGGGAAAAGTTCATCTCAGAAAAAGCTTGGGAGAACATAAAGCCTCGCTTTACCGAAAAAGTCCTCGATGTTTTTCAAAGGCTTTCCTCTGGAGAAGACACCGTCACTGTTGCTCACGAAACAGGTATTTCTGAAAGTTCTGTCTACGTCTATAAAAAACGCGTACTCAACACTCTTCAAAAAGAAATACTTAAGCTCAACCAGGAACTGAATTAATGGATGAGGAATTTCAAAAATTCCTACACTCACAATTTAGTGAAGCCCATACTTCACACCATTCATCTGAGCAACTATCCGAGCTCATAATCGACCCCGATGAAAGATATATAGAAAAAGAGTTTCTGGCTGAAGGTGGGCAAAAAAAGATCTTTAAATGTATCGACTCACTCACTGGTCGAGTTGTAGCCTATGCAACAGTCAAAGATATAAATGCTCGTGAAAACGTCGCCAAATTTATTCGAGAAGCAAGACTTACTGCACACTTAGAACACCCACATATCATCCCAGTCTACGACACCGGTCTTGATCAAGATAATGCGCCTTTCTTCACGATGAAGCTTATAAGTGGCCATACATTTGAGCACTATCTCAATAAAGAACATGACCTCAACAGTAAAATCGATATTCTTATAAAGATTTGTGATGCCATAAACTTCTCACACAACAAGGGAATAATTCACTTCGATTTAAAACCGGATAACATCCAAGTCAGTGAATATGGCGAAGCCCTTCTTTGTGATTGGGGTCTTTCCGGTATAGCATACGAAAACTGTAGTGATGAACTTTTAAATGATGAGCTTCTCAAAAAAGTAGATCTCAGTCAAAGCCTTGATTCTTACTTCAAGGGTACCATCGGCTATACCGCTCCTGAAATGTCCATGAAAAACATTCATCGAGATCACCTCGCGGACATCTACTCACTAGGAGCTATACTTTACAGAATTCTAAGTCAGCAAAAACCAGATCCGAAACCAGTCCTCAGCAAACTTCAAGGTCCTGAGGCTCTCCAAGCAGTCTGTGTTAAAGCCTTATCTGCAGACAAAGAATTCCGCTACCAAAATGCAAAAGACTTTTTAGTAGAGCTTCAAGCATGGCGAAACGGCTTTGCCACCAAAGCTGAAAAAGCTGGATTTCTAACTCAGCTAAAACTCTTAGCTCTCAGAAACAAGGCTGTCTCTTTATCTGTTTTAGCTTCAGCAATTGTCATTTCACTGCTAACTATTGGCTTCATCTCATCCCTTTCACAGAAAGAAAAACAAGCGACAAAACTAGCCTCCGCTCTTCAAGATACAGAAGAGAAAAGAGTTAAACTAGAAAAGGAACTTGCTCCAAAATATCTGGAAAACGCCTACCTAGCATATGAACAGCGCAACTACGGAGCTGTCATAAACTTAGTAAACCACATCTTGCGAAATAACGACTCTAAAAAAGCAAAAGAACTAATTGGTTTAGTCTACCTAGCCCAACAAGACTTTACCAAAGCCCTTCCATACATAAGTGGAGACTTAAAAAGTCTTGTAGAAACCTATAAAGAGAAGACTCCTTTTAATGTTGAAGACCTCATCTCCTTCATTTCCCAAGTAGATAGAAAACGTCAACAAACAGAGATGATCCTCTACAAAAACTTACTTATAGATGCTTTTGAAGGTTTACTCAGCACAAAAGAAAAAAAACAACTTATCGTCGCTGAACTTCTGTACAAACACCCTAAATTAACAAAAGTAAATATCGACCTAAACGAAACTCCAGAAGGCTTGATAATTGATCTCTCAAACAATCCAAGGCTCAAAGAAATTTGGATTCTCGAAAAGCTAGGTTCCGCTTACATAAAAAAACTTAATCTAAGTTACACACCTGCATCATCAAATATGGAAAGAGTTGTAGCGCAACTTCAAATCGAAGAATTAATACTGCGTGGTTGGCCAAATTCCCCTCCAAAGTTCCTCAAGGGACGCCGTATTCTCTCTCTAGATGTTTCAAAATCTAAACTAGATGTATCCGAATTCATTGAGAACATGCCTCTCGTAAAACTCAATATAAGCAAAGCGCCATTTACTAACTGGCAAGTTTTACGCAGCCTGAAATTCTTACAAACACTCACTGTCTCTAAAGGGCAAATGCCCAAAAACATTAAAGAGTCATTGCCGAGTCATATTAAAATCATTGAAAAGTAAATTTATTTTAAAGTTGCAAATATCAAAGTGTAAATTATTTTCATAATTCATTTAAATGGGTTAAAAAAAGGGAACTCCAAATGAATTTTATTCTTGCTCAATCTGATGGTGCCGCAGCTGGTATCGGAATCGTAATGCTAATAGTTCAACTTGCTGTATTAGTAGCAATTATTGCTGGTCTGTGGAAGACTTTCACAAAAGCTGGCCAACCTGGCTGGGCTTCAATCATTCCGATTTACAATGGTATTGTATTGCTGAAAATTGCTAAAAAACCAGTTTGGTGGATCATACTTTTAATTGTACCATTCGTTAATATCATCATTGGTGTACTTACAAGTATTTCTATTGCTAAAAACTTTGGTAAAGATGCCCTCTTTGGCATTTGCCTAGCACTTTTTGGTTTTGTCATGTACCCAATACTTGGATTTGGTGGGGCACAGTACCAACCTGCTGAAGCTTAAACTTTAGCCTTAGTATTTATCTTTTATAAGCCTCAGCTCGTCTGGGGCTTTTTTGTGTTCACTACTTAGAGTAAACATAAAAAAGGCGAGCCATCTTAGCTCGCCTTTTTGACTTTAGGAGTAATGACACTGGATCAGTAAGGGACAATACCGTCCAGCTTCATCGCTCTTCTAATTTTTTCTACCGCTGCTATTTGAATCTGGCGTACTCTTTCACGAGTTAGATCTATAGCTTGGCTTACTTCTTCAAGTGTTCTTATGCGTTGACCATTCAGACCATATCTCATGGTAAGAATCAAACGCTCACGATCTTTAAGTTGGTCCATGTAGTTAGACATAACTCCCATACAGTCTTGTAAATCAAGTAATTGAGCTACATCTAAAGCATTTTTATCTTCTACGAAGTCTTGTAACTCGCCTGAGTTCTCTTTCTGTAAAACCTTCTGATGCAATGATACATTTTCAGTATTTACATTTCTCAAGTGACGAATCGTTAACTCTGGAAAATCTAGATAATCAGCGACTTCCTGATTCGTTGGCTCTCTTTTCAGTAGCTCTTTAAGGTCTTTAACACCCTGACGGATTTTACTGATTTTAGAAATCGATTGAATCGGAATACGAACAGTTCGACCTAGTTTCGCGAGAGCATTTCTTATAGATTGCTTAATCCAAAGTGCACTGTAGCTACTGAACTTGGCGCCTTTTGTTGGGTCAAACTTATTAGCAGCTCTCATCAAACCAAGATTTCCCTCGGCAATTAAATCATTTAGAGAAACACCAAATCCTTTGAAGTCATTCGCGATCTTAACAACTAGTCTCAAGTTGCTCACTATTAGTTTATCGATGGCTTTAGGGTCGCCTTCTACAGCACGCTCACCTAGAGAGTACTCTTCTTTGCGACTTAGGAGAGGTACTTCTTCAATCTCGTTCATGTAAAGATGAACACCGTTATAACCTTCTGTTCTCATATAGCCTCCTATCGATACTGATGTATCTGATTTTCATTTTTTAGAATAGTTCTAAAATAACCCCAGATGAGCCAACTTCAATTCATTTTTTTAGAATAATTCTAAATTTTAGCAATTCTTTACAAAAGCCCTCAATTGCTTTAGTCAGTAAATAAATCACCGAACTGTCAAGTATCTCATAAACAGAAACGTTGTGCTCTAAAATCATAAGTTAAACGAAACTCAAATGAGGATTTACGCATGAAAACGAAATTTAATCGTAGAAACTTTATAAAAACCTCAGCGGCAACACTCGCTCTGCCCTCTTTTGAAGCCTTTTCCAAAACCACAAAACAAGAAAATAAAACCAAACTAGTTTATCTAGGTTTTATCTATGGAGTAACAAAGGACAATTATTGGTTTCCAAAAAAACTTGGAAGAGATTTTGAGTTAACCTCAGGTCTGGAACCATTGAAGCAACATAAAAACGACTTGACGATCTTTGGAAATATCTCCAATCCCAAAGCAAAAGACAGTCACTTTAGCTGCACTACTCTTCTAACAAGTGCAGATTTAAGAAGAACTCCAGGGCGAGCTTTCCACAACAACATTTCTTGTGACCAAGTCGCCGCGAAACATTTAGGTCGTAATACTCGATTTAACTCGATAGAAATAGGCGGCCCTGAAGGTGGAGCTGGTCCTGGTCTATCTTTAGCTTGGGACCAAGCAGGAAAACCTTTACCTGGATTTAACGATCCTGTAGAACTATTCAATCAACTTTTTGGTAACGATAAAGTCTCATCAAACGAGAGGCGTTATCAACTTCAGCAAAAGAAAAGCATTTTAGATGGTATGCTCTCTGAAACAGAGTCTCTAAAGAGAACAATTAGTAAACAAGATCAACAAAAACTAGAAGAGTACCAACAAACGATTCGTCAGATAGAACTCAAACTGAGTAGAATGGAAAATTGGCTTGATGTCCCTAAACCAAAAGCTCCACTGAAGTCTCCAACTTCAAACCTCAGAGGTGAAGAACTCATCAAAGTAAATTACGACCTTATCGTTGCCGCTTTACAAACCGACTCAACTCATGTTGCTTCTTATTTACAACCTATTCAAAATTTACTTAGAGACCTTAACTTTAAGTACAATTCGCATCAATTAAGTCACCACCGAATTGAGGAAGACAGCAGTCGAGAAGCCTCCATGCGAAGAGACCAAAAGCACACCGAGTTACTAGCCTACTTTATCGATAAAATGAAGAATACTACATACTCTCAAGGTCAAAGCTTATTTGATACGTCAATTATTACTTTTGCATCAGGTGTTCGTCATGGTCATATGCTCAAAGATATACCGGTTATATTGACTGGCGGTGGTAGAGGAAAGTTAAAAGCTGCAGGATACCTCAAACTGAACGAGGGAGAAAATAAACTTTCAAACCTTCACCTAACAACACTTAAAATGGCCAATGTACCAGTTAAGTCTTTTGCTGACAGCAATAGCCTCATAAATGAGGTCATACTATGATCAAAGTATGGTTAACAATTACACTCTTTAGCTTTAGTTGCTTTGCTGAAGATTTTGGAAAAGAAGTAAATGGCTTCCTTGGTAAGTACTGTATTTCTTGTCATGGCCCCAAAAAACAAAAGTCTGATGTAAGAGTCGATACTTTATCGACTAAAATCGAAGATGCCGAAACAGCAGAACATTGGCAACACATTCTTGATGAGCTAAATGGCAATACCATGCCACCAGAAGACGAACCTCAACCTACGACAAAAGAGTTAAGTCAAGTCTTAGAGACTCTCACATTTGCTATAGATAAAGCTAAGAAAAAACTAGAAGGCAAAAACTCTGAAGTCGTTTTGAGTCGGTTAAATCAACGAGAATACATCAACACCATAAAAAGCTTAACAGGCGTCACGCTTTCTACTGTTGATGTACCGCTGGATAACAAGACAAGTAACTACGATACAAATGGCAAAGGCCTATCTCTTTCACCATATCAATTTGAAAGCTACCTAGCCCTTGCTCAAAAGGCTCTCTTGGAAGGCACATTCCCTCAAGAAAGACCCCAAGTAAAAACACAGGTTTTTCAGCCTGAGATCAGAAGAAACAAATCAGTTTCTAAATCAATTAAAAAACTAGAAACGAAAAAGAAGTTAATAAGAAATGATGAAATGGATCTACGCGCATACAAAGCTTACCAAAAAACTAAAGGCCAAAAAGATGGTGCCCTCGTAGCTCCAAACTTTGTCTCTAGTGGCTCCAAACGCTTTTTCTCTACTCTAGGTTTTAGCGCTATCCCAAGTAAATCATTTCAAAAAGGAACTTATAAGCTTTTCATCACTTGTGCGACTTCTGAAAACCTGAAAGATGGTAAAGCATTATTAAACCTCGACTTCAACTACCGGCAAAAAACTAGTAAAGACATAATCGACTACCATGAAGTTAAAGGAACTCTTAAAAAACCTCAAACTATCGAAATCTCGCTTTATCTAAACCAAGCTCAGAGCTTTGTCATCGATTCTCTTATTACGAGTAAATCAGCAGAAAAGCACTATGTCTGGATCGACAAAATCAAAGTAACTGGTCCCCACTACGATTCATGGCCTCCCAAGTCACATCTGAAAATATTCCCAGTTGCTCAAGAAGAAATGCCTGAGCTTGAATACGCAAAACTCATCCTTGGTAAATTTCTTCTAAATTCACTCAATGGCCATACATCAACGAGTGAATTTAAGAGTCTGCTTCTAAACAACTTTACAGAATCTCGAAAAATGGGTAAAACTGTAAAAGAATCAATCATTAGTTCCATGGCAATAATACTAAGCTCACCAAAATTCCTGTATAAAATTGAGCGATCAACAACAGCTAAAACAGTTATTTCGGACCGTGAACTTGCAAATCGCCTCTCCTATCTTTTATGGAGCAGCTCTCCTGATAAAGAATTGGAGTCACTTGCTAATGCCAATAAGTTAAATGATAAGGGTACTCTAAGATCACAAATTATTCGTATGATCAAGGATCCAAAATCCATCGCTCTCGCAAAAGGTTTTGTACCACAGTGGTTGGATTTAGATAAATTTGATGAAGTCGATGTCAATAAGCGCAAGTTCCCTCTTTACAATGACACTGTAGGTCGATTTCTCAAAGAAGAACCAAGTCACTTCTTTCATACTCTTATGACTAAAAACTTAAGTTTAAGAAACTTTATAGACTCCGACTTCATTGTCGTAAATAACCTACTTCAAAGCTACTACAGCTTGCCGCTGACAGCTCAAAAAGAGTTTGAAAAGTATAAGCTACCCAAGAACTCTCCTCGTGGCGGCTTACTTGGTATGGCGGCTATTCAAATCATGACAGGTAACGGAGAACGTACCTCGCCAGTTTTACGAGGTACCTTTGTCTTAAGTAAGATCATCGGCACTCCTTCACCTGAACCGCCGCCAAATGTACCACAGCTTGAAAGTAAGAAGACTAAAAGCCTTTCAATTCGAGACGCCCTCAAGCTTCATCAAGCTCAGCCTCAATGTAGCTCATGCCACAAACGTATAGACCCTCTTGGTTTTGGATTAGAGAACTTCGATGCTGCCGGCATATTTCACCCGACTCAAACTACGCCTCGCAAGAAAAGGAAAAAAGGCCGAAGTATAGACACGATAGGTCACTTACCAAATGGCGAAAAATACACAAGTCTCACAGACTACAAAACAAAACTTATGTCTTACCAGCATCAGTTTAGCCGCTCATTCATCGAGTCATTTCTAGAGTATGCTCTTGGACGTTCAGTGGGCTTTGCGGACTCTTCTTTAATTGATGACTTACAGGCAACATCTCTCAAACAAAACTATCAACTTCAAGATTTAATTATTGATATTGCAACAAGACCTGAATTTAGGATTAAGTAAATGAACAAACAGCTCAACTTTCTATTACTTTTTTGCTTAGTGCTAAACACCTCTGCAGAAGATTTAAAGAGTAACTCGATAAAGATGAATCTCATCAAAGTAAAGTCTGGCTCTTTCATGATGGGTAGCCCAAGTACCGAAACTACTCGCTACTCAAACGAACAGCTCCACAAAGTTACCCTGACTCGTGACTACTACATGGGCCAAACAGAAGTCACTCAAAGACAGTGGCGTCTAGTCATGAACAGTACTCCTCAAGAATTGAGAGACAAAAGACTCGAGGAAAAGGTGGCTCAAACAAAACTTCCTTCAGCTGATAAAACTGCTTTAAAGAAAAAGCGTGCTGCTTTTGGAAAGCAAAAAGCTAGCATGACCCATAAGCTACCAAAGCCAACGGCTCAAGAAAAAGTGACTCAAACAAAACTTCGTGAGTACAGTAAGACAAACAAAGAACTTTCAGAAAAAGAAAAGAAGCTTGGTACTCATCATCAATTTGGTGATAATTTCCCTATGTGCTTTGTGCGTTGGTCTGAGGCTAGAGAATTCTGTCAAAAACTTACAGAATTAGAACGAGACAAAAAGCTTATCCCTAAAAACTGGCACTATCGTCTACCTACTGAAGCTGAGTGGGAGTATGCTGCTCGATCTGGAACAGCTACACCAGTTTTTAGTGGCAAGCAACCAAGCTTTAGAGATGAACAGTCCATGCTAGACTTTCAGCAATATGCGTGGATTAACCCTCACTCAATAAACCGCATTCATGAAGTAGCTCAACTAAAACCAAACCCATGGGGTTTTTACGACATACTGGGCAATGTGAATGAATGGTGTTTAGATATACATAGTGATTTTCCTCGTGAAGCTCAAGTTGATCCTCTTGTCTTAGAGGGGCCTTTTATGCTGAGAGTCTATCGGGGCTTAACTGCTCATAATGGACCTTTAGACATAAGAACGGCGAGAAGGAAAACGGGCGGGCCTCGCATTCCTTATTGGACCTTTGTAGGTTTCCGTGTAGTTCTAGCTGAAGTCACAACAAAGACAAAAAATGTAATAGATAATCACACCAAGTGGTGATTTAGATATACTTCTCGATCTTCTCAAAAAGATCTTTCTTATTTAAGGCTTGCTGATTATTGCATAAATATTTAATTAAAAGTTACTTATGATTATTTTGTGCTATATTAGGTGCAGCGAAAATTTCTAATAACCTTTAATAGCTTTGCATCTAATGTA
>JAJPOQ010000168.1 GCA_021232515.1 Lentisphaeraceae bacterium | reverse complement strand
AAGCTTATTTCTTGAAAATTCTAAGAGCAATCAAAAAAGGCAATACCAACGACAAGGTAAAAGCTGCTTTAAAAAAAGTAATAGATACTTGTCCGGAAAGTCATGCTGCTAAATTGGCAAAGGCTGAATTAGATAAGATTGAGAATTAAGTCAGCCAAATGTTAGAAAATTAGGAGTGTTTATTTATTGCTCCTAATTCTCTTATCAAATACTATCAAAGCCTCCAAAGCTCCTTTGCTGATCGATGCACCTACATCAACTTTAAACTCCGTTGGATTGATCCGTATTACTGGTGCACCAATCCGTTTTGCTTCTAGCCTAATATTTTTATAATTGTTCCAGCTCAAACCTCTATTATTACCAATGCAGAATGATCTATTTCTGTAAGCCACTCCTTGTATCTCAATTCCTGACGAGCTGTTCTACTACCGATCCATTCTAAATCTGCGAACATATGAACATTCGGGCGAGCTGGGCCTTGGCATTGAGGGCATAGGCCAAATATCTATAGTATCTGAATAACCTAAGCTAGTGCGTCATCCGCAATGTGGAACTTAGGATCTTCAAGGATATTTACTTCTCCTATGTCTCCAGCTTTCTGAAGAAGAAATGTTATCTCAAGTCTCCGACCATATAACTCATAAAAAATATTTTTATCTCGGTAAAAAACTGAGTGGCTTCATATAAAATAATTATTTGGAATATTTTCTGCGATTTATCCCTAAAAATTAGGGAAAATCATATGAAGAATACTATCTACTTATTAATATCCAGCTTTATTTTTATCTCCTGTAGTAATATGTCGGAAGTTGAAAAGAGGCAAGAAAGCAAAATAAAAGAAGTTTTTAGAGATGTAAAGCAGGATGCTAAAGCTGATTTCTCTACTAAAAGTAAATTTACTGTCAATAAAAAATGGTGGAAAGCCTTTAATGATCAGACCTTAGATAAGCTTATAGAGCAAGCTGTTGATGAAAACCTCGACTTAAAACTGTTACTGAAACGAGTCGATCTGGCTCGCCTTGCTGCATCTGACGCGCAGTTTAATAAAATCCCCAGACTCAGCTCCAGTATTTCCCAACCAGGCACAACTGGTAGTAATAATAACTTTAAATCGCGTTCAAAATTCAATGCTCATGTCAGTTGGGAAGCTGACATATGGGGACGTTTAGAGGCTGCTGAACGTGGTGCTATAGCGGAGTACAAAGCAACCGAAGCCGATTACCGAGGTGCCTACTTAAAAGTTATAAATGACATGGCCAATCTCTATTTCAATATCCGCATGCTCGACGAGCAAAAAAGCCTTCATGAATGGGCCATTAAAGACACTCAAGAAACACTTCGACTTTATGTAAATCGTGAGAAAGTTGGACTCGCAAACAAAGAGCAGGAATCCTCTCAAAAAGCTGAAGTACTACGGCTTCAATCTGACCTTGTAAATATCGAACGCCAACGAGAAGTGTTATCTATGCAACTCAACCTTCTTCTAGGCCGTGCACCTCATGCAGTAGTAGTTCCTCCAGAGGAAATGACCAAAACCATTACTATTCCCAAACCTCCAAAAGAGTTGAGTTTTGATCTTATCGCACGGCGTCCAGACGTCATTGCAGCCGACTTACGCTTGCGTGAAGCTTACTTCAACGAAGAGTCCGCCAGAGTTGCTAGGCTACCTAAAGTCACAGTCGACCTAGACTATACTATGTCTGCTGCAAGTCTTGCGAGCGTCACCGACTCGTGGGTTCTTTCTTTGATTCCGAAAGTATCTTTCCCTGCATTAGACCCAACCACTAAAACCGAGCTGAAAAGGCGCGGGGTTTTAGTAGAAACGAAACAACTAGAGTATAAAAAGTCTCTCTTATCTGCAGTGAATGATGTCGAAGAAGCCATCATGAGTATCAAATACCGACATCAACAACTCGCAATAGAAAAAGAAAGAACTGACCAACTAGAAACTTCATACGAAAAAACTATGAAGCGTTTTGAAACGGGTCTTATCTCTCACCTTGAGGTTTTTGAAGTCGAGAGAACTCTTATAAATTCTAGACAACGTTATTTAGACAACTATCGAGAAGTTCTGGCTCAAACCTCAAGGGTATTTATTGCACTCGGAGGTGGTTGGTAGGAGTCAGCCATGTCTAAAATAAAGAAAATCATTCCACCGATGAACATCCATCTCGATGTTCTCGCGGCGTCCTTGATGATAAATATACTTGGTCTAACTATCCCTATTGTCATGCTTCACGTCTATGACCGCATACTTGGTCATCACTCTGTATCAACTGCTTTACTTCTCTTTTCGGCTGCCTTTTTTGCCGTGATTATTGATGGTATTTTGCGCTACTTAAGGTCCTTAGTATTACAAATCCATAGTGAGCCATATGCTTTGCAAGCCCCAATCAAACTTGCAGATAAGGTTATTAGTACAGATAAATCTTATACACCGACTCAGATTCGAGCTTATTTTTCTAAATTAAATACTCTAAAAAATAATTACTCAGGACAAAGTATCGTCGCGATACTCGACCTGCCCTTTGTCTTTTTATATCTATATGTTTTATGGTTCCTTGCCGGAGATGTTGCTTTCGTTCCGGGCATACTTTTCATCGTCGCTGTTCTCGCCTCATTTGCTCTATCTGCATACGCCAAAAAATTATCTTCTTCCAAAGAAACATGTGAGGACATACTCAGTTCACGATTGTTCAATTTCTTCTTCCACTTGGACTCTAAAAAGAATAATAACTTAGTCTCACTAGAACAAGCAAAACTCAACAACACTCTCAGTGAACATATAAATCACACCAGCTTACAAGCTACTTTGCAATCGCACTTAAGCTCAGTCATCCAAGTACTCAGCCAGTTATCGACCATTTCTGTTATTAGCTTTGGCGGGTATAAAGTCATCCAAGGCGAACTTACAACAGGTGCGCTCGCAGCGTGCTCTCTTTTGGCAGGTCGTTGCATAGCTCCAGTTGGCGCTTTATTAAACACTGGCGTTCGTCTTCAAGAGAACAGCCTTGCCAAAGCTAGTTTGACACACTTTGACTCAGACATAAACGAAGAGTGTTATACTATCGAAAACTTCTCTATTGTAGATCAAAACTGTAGCCAACCAGCAGTCTATCAAATCAACACTCTTGATGATTTAAAGATCACATACACCGATGAACAAACAATCGATTCGGAATATATAAAAATTGACAAACATGCACCCCTTTTCTCCGGAACTGTCATAGATAACTTAACTGGATTCAATCCGTTTAACTCAGAAGGCGCTTTAAAATTATGTAGCCAACTCAGTCTTAATGAATACTTTAATAAATTACCTAAAGGCTACCAAAGTGAGATTCAAAATGATCGCTTTGATCTGTATGATAGCTCAATTAAAATTCAAATAGCTCTTGTCCGAGCAATCATATCTGACAAAAAGTTTGTTCTTGTCGATGACATCCTAAGCTACTTTGATCCAGCTTCCCGAAACCGACTTATTTCATTTCTTCATTCTCAAGAATCGACTATTTTCATCGTCAAAGATCCACTCATGTTATCAAAAGCTGAATTCCTAAAACAAGAAGAGGAAAAAGCGAAAGCAATCGCTGCACAAAAAGAAGCCATGTTGGCTGCTATGGGAGCGGCCAATGCTTAATCAAGAAAAAGTACACAGCAGTTCTGAAGAACTTATTGGCCAACTGGACGCAGATACAAAGTGCATAAAGATATTGCCAACAGTTTTAAGCGCCGTGAATTGGCAAGGCACACCTAACCAATTATCCACTATTTTAAGTCAACACCAGAGCTTTGATGAAGGTTCAACACACCTTATCTTACTAAGCCTTGGTTATACCTTAGAGGAAAAAAAGCTAGGAAAGGAACCTCTTTCAAATCCCGCTATTGCCGAAATAAACGGAAGTGTTTCTGTTATTTTAAAAATGGATGATCACTCTATTAACTTTCATGATGGCGACAAGCTACAAACAATAGACAGTCCAAAAAAGCTTAAAGTTTTTGAGATCATTGAATTACCAGACCAGTCTGCAAAAATACGCCAATGGTCATGGACCACACTCCAACTTTTTTGGCCAAAGATCGTACTTGCATTACTCCTTTCATCAATACTAGGTTTATTAGCTTTAGTCATACCATTATTTACTCGACATGTTTACGACATGGCGATTCCTTCCAAATCGGTCAATACCTTGGTGCACTTAGGTTTGGGAGCAATCTTGGCAATGTCCTTCTTATTGAGCTTTCGCTTTTTGCGAGTTCGAATTGTTGCTTCTATCTGCCGGTCTTGGACATACAAGCTATCTCTTTCTTACGGCAAGAAAATCCTTAACCTGCCTTTTTTGCAAAGTACGAATTTGTCATTTCAAAATTCCGCCAGTCGATTTAAAGAAATTGATAATATCCGAAACTTCTTCATCAATAATTCTGGTCTATCTTTATTAGACCTACCATTTCTAAGCATTGCTTTAATTACTATTTTCATAACCGGTGGCTGGTTAGTTTTAGTACCACTTA